>NZ_JASBRC010000019.1:29992-39000 GCF_029960715.1 Arthrobacter sp. AL05 | reverse complement strand
AGGCCCGCGGACTCAAAGTCGCCATGGTCGGGGACGGCGTCAACGACTCCCCCGCCCTGGCGAGGGCCGAAGTCGGCATTGCGATCGGCGCAGGCACCGACGTCGCGATGGAATCCGCCGGCGTGGTCCTGGCCGGCAACGATCCCCGGGCCGTCCTGTCGATGCTGGACCTGTCCCGGGCCAGCTACCGGAAAATGTGGCAGAACCTCATCTGGGCCACCGGCTACAACATCATCTCCGTCCCGCTCGCCGCCGGCGTCCTTGCCTTCGCCGGAGTCGTCCTCTCCCCCGCCGCCGGGGCCGTGCTGATGTCCGTCTCCACCATCGTCGTCGCCCTGAACGCCCAGCTGCTGCGCCGGCTGAAACTCAATCCCGCCCAGGTCCGCTGAACCCGGCGCCGCCTGGGCCGCCGGGGCCCGTCCCGGGCCGGTAACCTTGAAGCCACCCAGACCGCACGGAAGGAGGAACACCATGATCGCCACCTCAGCCGGCCGCGCCACGGCGTTTCTCCTCCGGGGTGCCGTTCTCGCGGGATTGCTGGCGATCGTCGCCGGGATTTTGGGCATGCACATCATGACCGGCACGCACGCCATGCCGGGGGCGGCCACCGCTCATGACACCGGGGCACTTCATGCCATGCCGGCGCCCGTGCACCCCGGCCACGCCGCAGACATCGCCAAGATCCAGAGGACCTCCACAGCTCCGGGTATCGCCCACGCACCAGGACCGTCATGCGCCGATACCGGCGCGTGCACAATGATGTCCGCCATTGGCGGTGACTGCGTCCCTTCTCCCGGGACCACGACACTGGCAGCACCGCCACCGGGCACCACGGCCCTGACTTCCAGCGGCGGGCCCATCACCGGCGTCCCCGCCATCGGGTACGGGTTCATTCCGCGAAGTCCTTCTCCGGGCCAACTTTCGATCAGCCGGACCTAAACGGCCGCGCTGCGCCGTGTCCTGCCCGGCGCGCCCCCGTTTACCCGATACGCACCTGCCGGCTGTTCCGGCCGGTTATGGGCGTGTTATCCGCAGTCGTGCAACAACGACGATTTGATGATTGAAGGACTTGAACTCCATGAAGAAAACTCTGACCATTTCTGCCTTTGGAATTGCCGCCGTTATAGCCCTTGCGGGCTGCGCGGGGACCTCCGGAAGTACACCTGCCAGCTCCATGCCGGGCATGGGTCAAACCGGGATGGGTATGTCCTCGAGCTCAGCCCCGGCCGCTTCGGATCACAACGCGGCGGACACCATGTTCACCCAAGGGATGATCCCGCACCACGCCCAGGCCGTGGAGATGAGCGACATGATGCTCAAGAAGCAGGGGATGGATGCCCGGATCACCGCTCTCGCGACCAAGATCAAGGCCGCGCAGGCACCCGAAATCGAGCAGATGACGGGCTGGCTCAGGACCTGGAACGAACCGGCCCAGATGGCTTCCGGCCATGGCATGGGCGACGGGATGATGGGCGATGACGATCTGAACAAGCTCGATGCCGCCCAGGGTACTGCAGCTGCCAAGCTGTTCCTGACCGGGATGATCGCCCACCACCAGGGCGCTGTGGCGATGGCCACGACGGAAATCAGCCAAGGCAAAAACCCCGACGCCACCAACCTGGGCAAGGCGATCGTGACCTTCCAGACAGCCGAAATCAAGGAAATGAAGGACCTGCTGGCCACCCTCTGACCGGTGTCCTCCGGCGCCGGCCCTTCACAGGCCGGCGCCATTCCCTCTTGCCGTGCCCCGCCTGAATCCTTGGAGTCCCCATGCCCCGTCCTTCCCGTCCCCGGCGCCGCGCCGCAACAGTGCTGGCAGCCGGCGCCGGCCTCGTCCTTGCCCTCTCGGCCTGCAGTCCCTCCTCCGGCACGGCAGCACCCTCACCGGCCGGCACCGGCAGCGGCCTGCCTGACGCGCACATTCACGGGCTGAGCGTCAGCAGCGAAACCGGCCAGGTGCTCCTGGCCACACACGATGGCCTGTTCGACGTCACGGAAGAACCAGCTGCCAAAATCGGCGCTACCAACGACCTGATGGGATTCACCGGCGGCACGGACCACGGCGTCCTCTACGCATCCGGACACCCCGGGGAAGGCTCCGGCCTTCCCAATCCGATCGGGCTGATCAGATCCACCGACGCCGGTAAAACGTGGGAACAGCTCTCCCGACAGGGTGAATCCGACTTCCACGCGCTCACCGCGACCAAATCCGGGATCGTCGGCTTTGACGGCGCACTGCGCACCAGCCCGGACGGCAATACGTGGAACACGGTGGCGGCGGATTTCGTCCCGGCCGTCCTCGCCGGCAACCCCACCAGCGACACCGTCCTGGCCACCACCCCACAAGGGATCCGCCGCTCAACGGACGGCGGCCAAACCTGGACCATGGTGGACTCCGGACCCGTGGTCCAGTTCGCCGCCTTCGCCAGCCCCGCCGAGGCGGTTGGAGTCGAACCCGACGGGACAGTCCACTCCTCCGCGGACGCTGGCGCGACCTGGACCCGAAAGGGCAAAATCCAAGGCACTGCCCAGGCTGTGGCAGCAGTGAAGGGCCCGGATGCAGGTTTGTCGATCTGGGGCGCCACTGCTAGCGGGCTCGTCGTCTCCACCGACGGCGGAATTTCGTTCCGTCCCGCCAACGCCCCCTGACCGAGTGATGCGCGACCCATTCCGGGCCGTGACGCCGCAGGGCATCGGTCGTCTGCATTGTGCTCGTGCCGTTGGCCTGGATGTGGCGGCCGCATTTGGCATCGGCGCCGCGCCTCCGGCGGAAGCGGCATCACCGTGGAGCCTCTCGCTGCAAGTGCGGAGCATCGATGGCGTGGCGCATTACCGAGGAGATCGCGTTGATTTGGCCCCGTCCTTAAGCCCCGAGCCTTCGAAGAGCTTTTCGGTTTGCTCGATCACCTCTTCGAGTCGGCTCTTTTTCTTCTCACGCGGCGTCCCTGAACCAGCATTCGTCAAGCCCCTCAGATGGCCCGTCTCGCCGGGCTGGAGCTTCAGTGCGGCTACTTCCTGTTTCGTAAGAGCGTAGTGGGTGAGGCCGACATCGGACAGGTCAAGAGCGCCAGCGCCGGGACAGCGATGGAAGGCAACGCCGGAACCTATGTCCATCCCCCGGACCGCTGGCGTCGGGTTCACCTGGGAGCCCCAAAGCCATTTCTGCAAACTCCGGTAGCGGCACGTTAGCCATGACGCCGCCGCCCTTCGTCAGAGCCAGCCGGCGAAGGGCTTAGGCTGCCCAGGACGTCATCGTGGACTCCGGAAGAAGCGAAGTGGTCTGTTTTGTACCCATAGGGGGTACGTGTACTCTGAATCAGAAGTTGCCCACGATCTAGGGAGAAGGACAAATTGACATGCCACGAGAAGAACCTGCGCACGGTGATCTTCGCAGTTCGCATCGGTGAGCGACGTCTCGCCGGGACCGAACTAGCTGATGCCCTCTCACCACGATGTTCGTCCCCCAGGCGAAACACTCTTTCAGACTCTGGTCAAGCAAAGAGTTCTGGTGAATCCTCGCGACCAGGTGGTCGCCGTAGCCGGAGCAGGCTCGGCAACCGGCATCGCCTTCACGGGCTGGTTCCCTCGAAATTGGCCTCGCCAACCTCTACTGCTTCAACCAAAGGCATCAGGTTCAGGCATTCACTCACCTGCGCCGCCAGCGCCATCGCAGGTGGAGTGGTGACTTGCGGGGCCAGGCTTCCGGGACATTTGGAACCCTCCTTGCGACTCCTCATAGGAAAGGGCGATAGTCATGTCTTTTCCCCGGCTTCCGTACGCGGGCAGGAACTATTCTCCAGGTACCGTCCCGGGCACCGTCGGTGCACTTCCGCGTTGCCATCGCCCGGATCGCAATTAGTCTCGTCGTCACTATTTGCTTTATCGCCATCGAGCCGTTTTCGGAACCGTGGCACCCCCCTCCCCGCACGTTCGTCGTGGTCCCGCTCACGGCCTGTCTTGTCGTCCCACGGCTGAGGAGCGCCTACGGTGAATTCAGTAGCTAGCGCCAAACCGTCAGCCCAGGAACGTCCGGACGGCGGGCGCAGCGGGGGCATACCCAATGAGGCCGAGCCGAGATCCGCGCCGGGTCCTGGGGGAAGGCCCGCGGTTGTCAACGATGGGTTGGCTCTTAACACTTTCGTGCGCTTCCCGCCGAGCGAGACCTCGTCGCTCTCTGAGCCCTCTATGTTGCCCACACCTGAGTCCGTTCCCCGTGGAGTGCAGGATGGTCTGGAAGAGCAATTCGAGGTAGGCGGCCCGGATGTGTCGGAAATTCGAATCAGTCCCGCCTACCAGGCGTTTGTGGAGGACGCCATCGATGCCCTGATCGTCGTTGGGCCCGACGGCGCTTTAGCGATGCTAAATTCGGCGGCAGAAGAGTTGTTTGGTTATCGGCGCATCGACTTGTTGGGGCGGCCCTATACCGTACTTCTGCCCGGGGTCTTGGCCCTTGCGCATTGGGATATTCGGACCGGAGACCTTTCACAACCCGGCTCCGGAAAGACCGGTTACACCCGGAACCTCGGTGGGCGCCGCGGAGACGGTAGCGAGTTCAGGGTCGATGTGAGCTGCCGCCCGTTGTCCTCCGGCGCGGGCATTGAAATCACCGCCTTGGTCGAGGGTAGCCTGTTACACGGACAGAAAGAGGCTGAACTGCGCGGCGCCCTGTCGCTGCTTAATGCCACCCTGGAGTCGACCGCTGACGGAATCCTTGTAGTGACCAAGCACGGGCACATCGCCGGTTCCAATGAGCAGTTTGCGCGCATGTGGGGCATCTCCCGTTCGATTATGGAATCCCGTGACGACGACCGAATCATGGCGTTTGTCCTTGACCAGCTCGCGGATCCGGGTGGTTTCCTCGACAAGGTCCGTGAACTTTATACAGATATCCATGCAGAAAGCATTGACGTCCTCGAATTCAGGGACGGCCGAATGTTTGAACGGTACTCGCGTCCGCAGCGGGTCGCGGACGAAATCGTGGGGCGAGTCTGGAGCTTCCGCGACGTCACCCTCCGGCATCAGGCGCAGGATCAGGCGCGCCAAGCGCTGGTGGAGTTGGCTGAACATGCCGAAAAGCTAAAGGTTATGGCCTATACCGACCCTTTGACGGGGCTGGCGAATCGTGCTTTGTTCCTGGGTCGGCTCGAGGAGGCCCTCGGAGGTGGCGACTGCAGACGCGTTGACGTCCTCCTGCTCGACCTTGACGGTTTCAAGGATGTCAACGATGTGCATGGACACCAGGCCGGAGATGAGGTGCTCGTAGCGGTCGGGAAGCGACTATCGAAGTCAGTGCGCCCCGGGGCGACCGTGGCGCGGCTCGGCGGAGATGAGTTCATCGTCCTGTTAGAAGACGTGAATGATCCCGACGTGGTTGCCCGCCGGATTGTGGATAAGCTGAATACGCCCGTGTTCGTGGCCGGCAAAGAGATGCGCCTTAGTGCGAGCTTGGGAATTTCGTCCTCCGGCGATGGCCGAAACGAGGCCTCGGAGATGCTGCGGCAAGCTGACATCGCCCTGTACGCGGCAAAAGCGGCGGGTAAAAACCAGGCTGTGAGGTTTCACGCTGAGATGCTGACTGCGCTCCGGACCCGCACGGACTTTGAGTTCGACCTCCGGCACGCCGTGGAACGTGGTGAGATCGTCGTGCATTTCCAGCCAATTGTTTCTGCTGACGGTGGCGCAGTTCTTCAGGTCGAAGCACTGGCCCGATGGCAGCGGGGCGACAAGATGATTTCACCGCTGGATTTCATTCCTGCCGCCGAGAGAAGCGGCCAAATCTCAACCATTGGTCTCGAGGTTCTCGCTCAGTCCTGCCACCAGCTCGGTGCGTGGTTGAATGAATCCGCTCATCACTCCGTCGCAGTGAACGTCTCGTACGTGCAGCTGCGCGAAGTGGAGTTCGCCGGTCAGGCGTTGGACGTGCTTCACAGGTACGGCATCCGGCCGGAACAGCTCGTCATTGAGGTGACGGAGAGCACGTTCTCTGACTCCGGGAGCCAGGCAACCGAGCAGTTATGTCGGCTTCGTGACCTGGGGGTCAGGGTCTCGATTGACGACTTTGGAACAGGGTACTCCTCGCTGGGCCGTCTCCGGGAGTTACCGGTGGATGTCCTGAAGGTGGACAAGTCCTTTGTCGCGATGATCAAGAACGAACATGACGATAATCCGATACTCAGGTCCGTACTCTCCATCGCCCGTAGTCTTGGACTTCAGGTGACGGCCGAGGGCGTCGAAACAGAAGCGCAGGCGAGAAAGCTGCTCCGAATGGGCTGCGACTCGCTCCAGGGCTACCTCTTCGGCAAACCAGGACCGGCGGCCAGTCTGCCCGCTGCCAACCAGCGTGCCACCCGGGCGATGAGCGTACTCCGGCGCGGAGATCAGCCCCTCGCCGAAAGGTTTCCGGCTCTTTGAAAACCTGCGTCGATAGGGGCACGGGACGGTTCCGTGCCTTGCCGAGTGCCGGTCAAACCACACAATCCAAGTTGCATTTTATGCATCTGCTGGTTGCATGCACTGCACAGCGGCTGAATAGTGAAGGCAGAACCAAGACGCGCAACACGCCGCTTGGTAGCGGTCAATGTCAGAATCGTGACGTGTTTTCCCGGGTTCGCGAAGAAACCGTGATTGAGAAACGGGAGACATTCTTTAGTGAAGTCAGTCTCGTACCGGCAGTTGGCGTGGTGAAATCTCTTCGAGCCCGTCACCCTCGGTAATCCAGGCAGCCATGGGGCCGGTCTACCCGCATATCGGGGGCATGCTATTCACGGCCTCCGGACACGAAGCTAGGGTCCGCGGAAGGGGAGTCGACGACAGCGCCGGCAGCGGCTTCGAGCGTCTTCAGCTGCGCTGCGGTGAACTCGAGCGACAGGGCACCCAGATGTTCGTCGATTCGATCCGCTCTGCGCGTGCCGGGGATGGCGACCACAGGGAGCCCCAGCTGCCGCCCCTGCACGAAAAAGCCATGCCAGCGCCACCTGCGCGGGCGTTGGTCGGCCGCCGTCGTAGATGTCCGCCGTGGGCCAGCGCGCGTGCCGCGGGCCTTGAGCCAATCGTCGTAGGCTTTCCCTGACCGCCCGGGGACCAGGTCCAGCAACCGGGCATGCACCACGCCGTTGGCGTCCCGGGTGTGGTCCACGTCCCTGTGACCATGCCGGAACCAGGCGGGCCGGTGTGTGACCAGACATGCTCGTCGACGCCAAGGGCATCCACCCCTGTCAGCCGGTCCGTATCAGCGATCCGCCTGGATGCCTCCACCCGCACCGCGTCCCAGACGGTGTGCCAGGAAACACCGCAGATGGGCCAGGGCAGAAACAGAGGTATCGAAACGCTGCAGCGCATCCGTCGCCCAAGCCACCGTGCGGGCACTTAGTTTCGACCGTGGTCCTGCCAGAGGGTATGCCTCGGTGAACGTTGTCCCGGGGGCAGCCCGGGTCCGGACAGCGCCAAACGCGCTTGGCCCACAGCAGTCGCACGGGACGGCCGAAACACGGGATGTCATGAAGCCGAACCTGCTGGCAACCATGGCCTACGCCACGATGCCGCAATCGGGGCAGCCGGCGACCTCGTCCCCCGTTTCGGTGCGCAGAACCAGGCCCGTAGCGGTTGCCGTGACGGAGCTGACATGGATGCCCTCGACACCGAACAGCTCATCCGCGCGCGTGCGCCAGCGGCCATGGGAACAAGACATAGAGTCGGTCATGTCAATGTCTCTTCTTGGTTATGGTTGCTTGGTCGCTACCAATTCAAAGAGGCCCTGACCTCTTTCCCGCCACGCCACACCACGCCGCACCGACACGTTCAACTCTCCGGCGGCAGCTTCAGCCCGCCCTAACCACGCTGATCTGCGAAGGGCCCCAAACATCGGACAGGGCAGCCGCTCGGCCATCGCCATGTTGGTCGAACGGACCAAGCGCTTCATCATCCTCGTGCATCTGGCGGGGAACCGCGGTGCTGAGAATCTGCGCGACCGGTTGGCTGAATCTAGGAGCCCGCTGCCGGCCCATCTGCACCGTTCTCTGACTTTGGATCAGTGCACAGAAATGGCTGGCCATCGGGATTTGACGCGGCAGACGCTAATCCAGGTGTACTTCTCTGTGACCCCGCGAGCCCTTGGCGGCGCGGCGCGAACAAGAACACCAACGGCCTGCTCCGCCAGTACCTCCCGAAAGGAACTGACCTGGGCTTCCAAAGCGCAGAACACCTCGCCATGGTCGCCGTTGAACTCAACCGGCGACCGCGCGAGATCCTGGGTTGACAGAGTCCCATGGAGCACCTGGCTAGACTGGCTTCATCCGCAACAGAACCGTAAACCGTTGCAACGACCGCTGACTTGCGCCCGGTTGAAGACCGAACCACCTGTTCCAATCGCGGGTGGGTAGTCCCGGTGGAGAATTGGGCACTGATTCGGTGGCGCATCTGGCCTAGGGCGAATCGATGACGTCCGTAACGGCCTCGCGTCTCGCGGAAAACTGTCTCGAAGGCCGTGGCGCCAGCGAGCCCGCCCAAGTATGAGGCGGGTTGCGGAGGCCTGTAGGTGACGTCAATCAGGTCTCGATGCCCCGACGACAGTTGCAAAAGTGTGTGATCACGGAAGGACGTATTGGGCCTCACCGTTCCCGAAGGACCAATTCTCTTTGGCCACTTCGATAAGGCCTATGAATACGTCTTCACGGCGCATGTCAAGACGGGTATGCAAACCGTTCGCTATGGCCCGGAACAAGTTCTGTTTCTGTTCCACGGACCGGCCTTGGTTAAGAGTTATGTGGATGAAAACCACGTGGTCGGAGCGGCTGATGCCCAGATATTTGGGGTCTGCAACAAGTGCGTGGGACTTGTGTTCCTGAATGACCTGGAATCGGTCGTTCGCAGCTACTCCCACGACATCAACGAGAGCGCCATATACGACATCGCCGATCTCGGCGCGGTATTCAGGGCTCGTGCCTTCCAGTAAGTCGATCCTAACTAGCGGCATTCTTGTCCTTTGTTGTTTGTGGGCTTGCGGCAAGGGC
>NZ_JASBRC010000019.1:0-29892 GCF_029960715.1 Arthrobacter sp. AL05 | reverse complement strand
GATCCTAACTAGCGGCATTCATGTCCTTTGTTGTTTGTGGGCTTGCGGCAAGGGCGATCCTAACTAGCGGCATTCATGTCCTTTGTTGTTTGTGGGCTTGCGGCAAGGGCTGAACCAGGTTCCCTGACTTGGTTCGCGTTGGAAAGTGAGCAACACTCAGGGGAAACGGGCCACAGCGCGAGCGCGGGGTTGCACATCCGTTTGCGCGTCAAGTGCCCTAAAAAGCTTCACCGAATCCTGGCCCGGCAGATCCGTCCGGCCAGTCCTCGTAGGCCATGAAGACCTCGGAGGAGGCGCGCGGCGGGGGCGAGCAGTTAAGTTCCGGTTGCAGTCGCAATGGCGTTGCCATGCTTTCCCTGCCCGGAGGGTTCGCCACCGGCCAACCACAGGCGGTGTTGGCTGGAGGTGTTGATTACGACTGCCCGTAGATCCGGGCCAGCGCGCGTTTGGCCGCGGCGTAGGGCTCAGCCGAGCCAGTGAGTAGCGAGTGCGCATTGGCCGCCTCCAGGAACGCCGTCGTCTCGAACACCAGTTGGTTCACGTCGGCACCAAGGAGTTCTCCGGCGTCGACTGCGGCCTGGATTTCGGCGGCCAGCAAGGAGTGCCATTCCAGGACCGCCTTCGCAACCGCCTCCCTTACCGGGCCGGCTTTGGAATCCAACTCCGTGCTGGCGGCCGAGAAGAAACATCCGCCGGGAAAGACCCTGTCGCGGCTGTAGGAAAGCCAGGCGTCCAGAAGGACCTGAAGTCTTGCCAGGCCTGATATGGCGTTAAACGCCGGAGCCACGACCGCGGCGATGAAAACTTCCCGTGCCGCCTCGACCGTCGCAATTTGTAGCTGCTCCTTCGAACCGAACAGCACAGCCACCCCGCTCTTACTGAGCGCTGCACGGGAGGCCAGGCCCCCGATCGAAAGGCCCTCCAGCCCTTCGATTGAGGCCAGGTTCACCGCTTCCTTCATCACAATTTTTCTTGATTTCAGGCCCCTGGCCGTTCTGCCATCCATGTTGACCTCTCCTTCGCGCACGTATAACAATACTACTGTACGACCGTCCGTATAGTAGTAACGCGTTCCAATTGCTTCTCCAGATTTGCCTCATTCGTAGCCCTATCCCTGCCCGCAACAGGCGGCGCGTTGAGTTTCAAGAATCCAGGAATGACCATGCAGACAAGGCTGACGAACATCGGCACGCAACGATGCTTGTTGAATTTGGCGGCCTCACATTCCTCACCAATCCAGCGTTCGACGCCGACCCTCCACCATTTGACGCAGTGCTGTTCAGCCACGACGAACACCCGGACAATCTCGATGAGGCCGGCAGAAGGTTGCTGGAGGGAAAGCCCGTGATGACCACCGAAAGCGCTGCGGGTCGGCTTGGCGGCCAGCAGTTGGGATCGCCCCCTGGAGCAGCCACAGGCTCAGCGTGGGAGAGAAGTCCGTAAAGATCACGGCGACGCCCGCCCACCATGGTTCGGCCGGCGACGTGGTCGGACTCATCCTCCAGGCCCCGGCAAGGAGAAGGTCCTCTAATCTGATACGTGAACCCTGCCACGCTGCGGGAGGCAGTGGTGGACAGGGATGCGATCGACTCCCGTTTGGAAGACTGAATCGACATGGAGCGGGTCTGGATTCTATCCCTTCTGCGACGTGGCGAAGAAGCATTCGGCGAAGCCAAGAAACTGATTGCTACCTCCACTGATCCGCTCCTCGACCTACTCGTTCTCGCTTACGCCTGCGAACGGCTGTATCGTTGGTGAAACTCTTCCCAGGTGCAGGAACGGGCTTCCGCGGCAGAAGACCCGCAGACCCGGCCGCCCCAACTAAACTTCATGTGGGTCCGAGAAATAAGCACCTTAGGCGCGGACGAAGCGGGCGATTGCTTCTGTGGCTTCCTGCATCTTGGCCAGTCCAGCCTCATCACCGAGCTGTGCCGCATCCAGGACGCAGTGCTTCATATGGTCATCCAACAATCCCAAAGCGACACCGCGCAAAGCGGCTGTCAGAGCTGAGACCTGGGTGAGGATGTCAATGCAGTATTGCTCTTCATCAACCATACGGGCAATGCCCCGAGCCTGTCCCTCGATGCGCTTAAGGCGAGCCAGGTAACGCTCCTTGTCGGTGATATAGCCGTGGGTCTTGTGGCATTGCTCGTCGTTCTGGGAGGCAACAGGCGGTTGGGGGGCGGATGGCGTCATGATTTTCCTAGGGGTGTGACGGACGAGGGAGATACCGCGCCCCGGAGGGAGTGCGGATCCTGGAGAATTCGGGCGGTGGCATCGGCCGCACACCGGAGCATGCAACCGGCTGCCCAGCCGACGACTTTGCTTACGAGAGTGCTAAGCGGGCCGCCGGTCACCATGGTTTCACTGAATTTCATATTCCTCCTCCACATATACCCCCCAAGGGTATACGACCCTGGTGCTTAACTCAAGACATCGCGTTGACTGGCAAAGACTCGGAGATCTCCCGCAGAGAGGATTCCCTTGATGCCTCGTGCCAATACCTCCGCAAAGAATCATACAAGAACCTCCGGTTGAGCCGGCGGTTCCAGTCCCGTCCGGAAGTTTCCCCTTGTCCAATGGACGGGCCCGGCCTGAGTGATTTCCAACTTACGCGCCGAGCCTTGCTCGCCTTTTAGGCGACCTTGCTCCGATGTACCCCGGGGGGGTATGCTCGGCCCATAGTACCCGGCATGGGTGTCAATGAAGCGACAGACGGAATGCAGAGGCGAACACGATATGACTACAAGTCACAGCCAGGTTCACGGCGGGCATGAGGGCCACCGGCCTGCCGGGCCCGGGGGCCTTTTGGTGTCCGAGTACGGGTACACCCTGGACCTAGACGCCCCTATTCGCACTAGCGGCACTCAGACGATTAGCTTCCGGATCTTCGGCCCTGACGGACAGGCGGTGACCGAGTTTGAGGCCGAACACGAGAAGGAGCTGCACTTTATCGCCCTCCGGCGCGACAACACGGGCTTCCAACACGTGCACCCGGTGATGGACGCCTCGGGGATCTGGAGCACTGACCTGATTCTTACCCCCGGCGTCTGGCGGTTCTTCGCAGACTTCCATCCGGCAGGACATGGCCAGTCCATGACGCTGGGCATTGACGCCTCGGTCGCCGGAGAGTACGCCCCTCAGCCGCTGCCGGAAATCACCCGGACAACCGAAATCGGGGACTACACCGTCGCCGTTAGGGGCACACTCGTCTCCGGTCAGGCGAGTGAACTTACCTTCAACATCCAAAAGAACGCAAAACCGCTAACCGACCTGCAGCCCTACCTGGGCGCCTACGGGCATCTGGTGGCGATCCGAAGCGGTGACCTGGCGTACCTCCACGTGCACCCGGAGGGAGAACCCGGTGATGGCACGACCGAGTCGGGCCCGGACATCTCCTTCGTTGCAGCAGCCCCGTCAGCGGGGTCCTACCGCCTGCACCTAGATTTCCAGCACAAGGGCATCGTCAGAACCGCACAGTTCACGGTGCCGGCCGCCAGAAGCCCCCATGGTTCGGAGCCCACATTCGACCTCAACCTGGCAGGGCAGTTGGAAAAACCGGATCACCACGGTGGTCACGGGCACCGTGCCTAACCCGCAGTCGGTGGCCGGACGGCCGGCCGATGTCTACACCAAGATCTACGCTCTTAAGCCATAAGGACCCGGCATGTCTCGTTTTGCCCGACTCACACCCGCCACAGCAGTTGGCGCCTCCCGTGATCTGCTCTCCGATCTGGTCTCCCGTCATGGCCAGGTCGGCGACATGGTCTCGCTGATGGCACACTCCCCCGCAGTCCTGAACGGTTATCTTCAACTCAGCCGGGCCATGAAACGCGCCAAGCTCAACCGCAAGATCAGCGAACGTATCTCCATCGCGGTCCAGGTCCAGCAGGGCTGCGGGCTGTGCCTCGATGCACACATAAGCGCAGCCCGCGCCCATGGAGTCGATGAGGACGAGATCGAACTCGCCCGCGCAGGCACCTCCTCCGATCCCGCTATCGCGGCGATCATCACCCTCGCGCTTCAGATCTACCGTCAACCAGCGGCAATCACCGACGAGCAGATTAACGCGCTGCGCGGCCACGGCTACAGTGACCGCGAGATCGCCGACATCGTCGGCATCGTCTCCTTCAACATCCTCACCGGAGCTTTCAACCTCGTTGCCGGGCTTAGACCACTTCCCCAGCCGGTCCCCTAGGGACCCTTGATCACACTTGGGGGCGCCCAAGGCAAGGTCCCCTACTGCATGGATGAAAGGAACACCATGCGTTTGTTCGCAATCCGCGACTATCGCTATCTATTTAGCGCCCAGATCATCGCCCTGTTCGGAACCGGGCTGGCAACTGTCGCCCTCGGCCTGCTCGCCTACGAGCTCGCCGGCCCGCGCGCTGCGGCGGTCCTCGCCACCGCTCTGACCATCAAGATGGTTCTGTATGTGGTAATCGCACCACTCGCTGCTGCCTACGTCGATCGGCTGCCCCGCAGGGCGTTTCTGATCACTCTCGACGTGGTGCGCGCCGCAGTGGTTCTCGCGCTGCCGTTCGTCACCGAGGTCTGGCAGATCTACGTCCTGATCGGCCTGCTCCAGTCAGCTTCCGCGGCGTTCACCCCGACGTTCCAGGCCGTGATTCCCGACCTCGTGACCGACAAAGCCGCCTACACCCGTGCTCTGTCCGCCTCCCAGGTCGCCTACACCATGGAGAGCCTGCTCAGCCCCGTGCTCGCTGCGGTCGCGCTGAGCTTCATGACCTTCAACTGGCTCTTCCTGGGTACATCGGTAGGATTCATCGTCTCCTCCGTTTTGGTCCTGTCCACACGCATCCCCAACGCCCAGCCCAGTGCCCACGCCAAGGCGTGGGACCGGGCTGCGGCAGGAATCAAAACGTTTGCGAGGACCCCGCGGCTGCGCGGGATCATGGCGCTGAACCTGGTGGTCGCAGCGGCGGGATCGATCGTGATCGTCAATACAGTCAACTACGTTCGTGACGAACTCGGCGGCTCCCAGTCGGAGGTCGCTTGGATGTTCGCAGCCTCGGGCGCCGGAACTCTGCTGTCCGCCCTCGCGCTCCCGCGCGTGCTCGACCGGGTCCCAGAGCGCACCGTCATGATGACCGGCGCTGCAGTCCTCGTTGCCGGCACTGTGGCAGCGCTCACACTCAACGCGGCTGGGCTCCTGACGTGGGCCGCCACAGCGATAACCTGGGCAGTGATCGGCAGTGGTATGGCGATGATCGTCACGCCAACAGGCAGGGTCCTTCGCGCTTCGGTCGAACCGAACCGGATACCCGAGGTCTTCGCAGCCCAATTCTCGCTCTCCCACTTTGCTTGGCTGATCACCTATCCCATCGCCGGCTTGCTAGGCACGAACTCGGGATTGACGCTAACCTGGTCTGTGCTGGCGATCCTCGCCCTGGCAGGCGCCGCCAGCGCTTTTTTCCTGTGGCCCCGCCAAGACGGACATGACGCCGTGACCGTAGCCGCTGCACACCCAAGACAGGTGCCAGAAGAGAACACCCTCACGGAGACGAGGGTGGGCGAAGGCATTCTGGCTGCGGGCCAGTGCGCTTGCGTCCGCGCTTCCTGAACGAAATACGTCAGTTTCAAAAGCCCAAAAATCCTGAGTCGATAAAAGCGGCATTCCAGCACTTACCGGGGTCAGCGTGCTTAGGCCACCTCGGCGAAGCGCTCCACATCGGCGGTTCAACACCAACCACGGGATCCGGTGTTTCGCTCGTGATCAGTCCGCCCCGTCATGCACACAGCCGACAGTCCCGACTTCGATGGTTCAGGGGGTCTGGGTGCCGACCTGGCGTGCGTTGCCGTGACGGTTTCAACCACCGCCAACACCTGAAGCACGAGCTGACGTCACGGGTGAGTTCGTTTAGCGGTGGATCCGCGGCTGGCATTTAGTTGACTCTTCCTTCGAAGGTGATGTCGAAGGCGTTCCCTGTCGGTTTCCACCTTGTGGCCAATCGTGCCGCGCCCTTGCCGGTCGGGTCCAGTTCCCGGGTGGCCGGGTAGAGACAATTCAAGGCCGTCTGCCGGATTTACACGTCGTAGTCCAGGAACGGCACGAACTCGCTCCAGGCATTCCCCCACAGCCGGGTGCCGGCCGGATACAGCTGGCTCCATTTGCCGGAGAACTCCGCGAAGCGTTTCATCGCGGCGGCCTCGGACGCGACCGTGGAGACCGGGCGCAGGTCAGGGGACATTGCATACCAGTACTGTCGCGCGGTATAGCGGAAGGTGTTGCGGATCAGGTGCACGATGCAGGTCTGGACCACAACGAACTCCCACACGGTGTTGATGTCCTCCGGCCGTCCTTTAAGTCCGTCGCAGATCTAAATGCAGACGACCTCGACGCCCCGGTTCTTAGATCAGCACCAAGAGCTGGAACTTCGCGCCTTCGCCGCCGCCCCGGGCCGCAGACCGAGGATGTTGCGTTCGCCGTGGACGCTGACTCCCATCGCGACGTAGACCGGCCGGTTCGTGACCTGCCCGTCCCGGACTGAGACGACATATAGCGTCGATGAACACCACCGGGTAGACCCGGGTCAGGGGCCGGTTGTGCCCCTTCGATCACGTTAGCGATGACCTTGTCCGTGATCCTCGAGATAGCGTCCTGGGGCCCTGGCACCACGACCTCACCGAAGTGTGTAGCGATCTCCCCGGTGGTGAGGCACTTCGCGCTCAGCGACAACACGATTCTCGTCGGCTCCCGTCAGCCGCCGCTGTCGTTTCTTCACGATCTGCGGGTCGAAAGTCGACCCGGTGTCCCGCGGCACATCAATCTCCACCGGTCCAATCTTGGTCATGACGTACTTGGAGCGTGTGCCGTTGCGGGAGTTCCCGCCGCCGCGGCCGGACATGTCGTGTTTGCCGTAACCGCGGTGTTCGCCCATCTCCGCTTCCAGAGCGGTCTGCAGGATGTTCTTCGTCGGCCGGTTAAATAGCCCGTCCGGGCCGACGAGCTCGATTCCCTGCTCCGTGGACCATGCCAGGAGCCGCTGCGCTCACTCATGCTGATCCATATCCATCGCCATGGGATCCATGATTTCTCTCGTGATCAGTCCTCCCCGCCGGGCATCGCCGGGCGGGTCAGGCCAACCCCGGATCCGCCGTTATTCAGACTCCTGACGTCACCCGGATTGGGATTGGAGGCGCTAGCCGAGCCAGAATCGATTGCTGAATGGCCAACGGTTTCGATGCGATAACCGGGTCCTCTCGCGGGCAGTCCTACGAGTTCCTCGCCCAGACTTCCGGGCCGATAAGCTACCAGGGCTTGTCGTGCGTTGTTGAGCGTTGTTCTTCTGGGCGATGTCGATGCCGTGCGGGGCCTGTAGAGCTCGGGCACTACACGACTGCCGCGGTGGCGGCGGCGCGTAAGGGAGTTGCGGTCGTATCGTCCTGCCAATGCGGGGATCGGGGACCCATGCCGCGGGACAAGCGAGCGAGGGATTCAGAAACTTCCTGAGCAATGGCCCTGGCGGAGCCGGGGTCGTGGCGCACAGCGCCCGCGACACAGTGTTTCAGGTGGTCATCGACCAGCCCTAGACCGAGGCTGCGTAATGCTTCGCTGAAGGCGGAGACCTGGGTGAGGATGGCAACCCGGTACTGCTCGCTGTCGATCATCGGGGCGACTCCACGGACCTGGTCCTCAATACGTCTGAGGCGCGCGACGTTGCCGGCCTTGTTGCGGGTGTACCGCTGGCTTGCGCAGCCTACGGGGTCTGTCGTCCCAGTAGTTTAACTGGCTGCGGATTCGATGGCGAACATGGCTGTCTCCTGTCGCGGGTGGTAAGCCTTGGGCGCGGTGACTAGAGTCACCGCGCCCAGAGTGCGTTCCTGCCGCCTAACTGTGTCAGTCGGCGGTTGCGTATTTGGCCGGGTCGGCGTCAAAGGCCGGTCCGCAGCCTGCGCAGCAGAACCAGTAGCGCTTGCCTTCGTAGTCGCGGAAGAGGCCGGTGGCCTCTGCAAGAGCCTTGACTACAGGGGTGCCGGCCATGACAGGGCAGGTAGTTACGGCATCGTTTGCCTGTCCGGGGCCCGTGGTGAGGGTCAGCTCCTCGGTCTTGGTGTCGTTAGGGGTGTTGTTGGTGCTGCAGCAGCTTCCCATGGGGGTTCCTTTCGGAGGGTGGGGTTGTGGGTTTAGGCGTCGACCGGCTGCCGCGCACGAGAGTGCTCGGCGGCCGCTGACGTGTTGCCCGCCTGGCTCTTGAAAGAGCGCAGACGGAGACTGTTGGAGACCACGAAGACGCTGGAGAACGCCATCGCGGCTCCGGCGAGCATCGGGTTGAGCAGCCCGAGGGCGGCCAAGGGGATCGCAGCCACGTTGTAGGCGAAGGCCCAGAACAGATTGGTCTTGATCGTGCTGAGGGTCTTACGGGCAAGCCGGATCGCATCTGCGGCCGCCCGCAGGTCTCCACGGACCAAGGTGAGGTCCGCGGCTTCGATGGCGACATCGGTGCCGGTTCCCATTGCCAGGCCCAGGTCGGCCTGGGCCAGGGCTGCGGCGTCGTTAACACCATCACCGACCATGGCTACGACTTTGCCCTGCTTTTGCAGGTCCGTGACAACGCGAACCTTGTCCTGGGGCAGGACTTCGGCGATGACCTGTTCGATCCCTACCTGGGCGGCAACCTGTTCGGCGACTACCCGATTGTCGCCCGTGAGCAGCACCGGCGTCAGGCCGAGGGCGCGGAACTGTGCGATGGCCTCGGCGCTGGTGTCCTTGATCGCATCAGCGACGGTGAGCACTCCGCGGACCTGCCCGTCCCAGGCAACGACCACGGCGGTCTCCCTGGCTGCTTCGGCCTGTGCTTTGACGCGGGCCAGGTCGACGGGCATGGTCAGGGACCAGTCTTCGAGCATGGTTTCGCGTCCAATGATGACCAGATGTCCATCGACCACACCCTGCACGCCGCGTCCTTCGACATTCTTAAAGGATTCCGGGGTGGGCAGGTCCCCGACGCGTTGGGTGGCGCCGCGGGCGATGGCCTGGGCGATGGGGTGTTCCGAAGCGTCCTCAAGGGCCCCTGCGACGCGGAGCAGTTCGTCTGTGTCGGTGCCAGGTGCGGTGTGCACGCCTTGCAGGGTCATCTTTCCTGTAGTGACTGTGCCGGTCTTGTCCAGCAGGATGGTGTCGACCTTGCGGGTGGATTCGAGCACCTCCGGGCCCTTGATCAGAATGCCCAGCTGGGCCCCGCGGCCGGTACCGACCAGCAGTGCAGTAGGGGTGGCCAGGCCCAGGGCGCAGGGGCAGGCGATGATCAGGACGGCTACGGCGGCGGTGAAGGCTGCCGTTACGGGGAATCCTGCACCAAGCCACACGGCCAGTGTGCCAACAGCGATGGCGATCACGATGGGCACGAACACACCCGAGATCCGGTCGGCCAGGCGCTGGACTTCGGCTTTGCCGGACTGGGCGTTCTCCACGAGCTGGGCCATTTGTGCCAGCTGGGTGTCGGACCCGACCCGGGTTGCGCGGACGAGAAGGCGGCCTCCGGAGTTGACCGTGGCGCCCGTTACCTTGTCACCTTCCTTGACTTCCACCGGAACGGACTCGCCGGTGAGCATGGATTCATCGACCGCGCTGCGGCCGCTGACGACGACGCCGTCCGTTGCGATTTTTTCGCCGGGACGGACGATGAACTCATCACCGACCGATAGCTGGTCGGTGGGAATGCGGATCTCGTCGCCGTCGCGCAGTACAGCAACGTCCTTGGCGCCCATCTCCAGCAGGGCGCGCAGCGCCGCGCCGGCCTCGCGCTTGGATCGCTTCTCAAAGTAACGTCCCGCCAGAATGAACAGGATTACCGCCGCGCCGACTTCCAGGTAGATGTTGCCCGCACCATCGGTGGGAGCAACGGTGAGTTCGAAGGGGTGCGTCATTCCCGGTGTTCCGGCGGTGCCGAAGAACAGAGCGTAAAGGGACCACAGGAACGCTCCCGAGGTGCCCATGGAGATCAGGGTGTCCATTGTCGCGGCACCGTGCCGCAGGTTGGTATAAGCGGCCTTGTGGAAGGGCCAACCTGCCCAGAGGATCACCGGTGCGGCCATCGCCAGGGACAGCCACTGCCAGTAGTTGAATTGCAGGGCGGGGATCATAGCCATTGCGATGACGGGGATCGCGAGCACGGCGCTGCCGATAAGCCGGTGTTTCAGGGACGTCAGTTCGGCGTCGGGCCGGTCGCTGTCTTCCCCGCCCTGCCGCTGTTCCCGCCGTGCGCTGGGCAGGGCTGCGGTGTAACCGGTCTTCTCCACCTCAGCGACCAGGTCCTGAGGATCATATCCGGCAGGGGCGGTGATACGTGCCTTCTCGGTAGCATAGTTCACGGAGGCGATGACGCCATCGAGCTTATTGAGCTTGCGTTCGATCCTGTTGGCGCACGAAGCGCAGGTCATCCCGCCAATCTCAAGTTCGATGTCGATGCCCGGCGCCTGTTGAAAGGCCGCGGTTTCAGACATTGGATACTTCTTTCTCCCAGTGAGGGCCCCCAGCCTGTCCGGCCGGGGGTCCTCGAGGATGGTAGAGGGTGGGTCAGTGATCGCTATGCCCGTCGTCAGCTGCGCTGTCGGTGACAGTGATCTCGGGGGTGATCGTCGCGGAAGGCTCCGATGCTGCCGCCGGGGCTGGGGCTAATCCCGTGGTGTCCAAGACGAACCGGGCGGAATGGATTTGCCCGTCGACCTGGAAATCGAAATAGAGGTAATAGCGACCAGGGGTCGGAGCGGTGGTTGCGAATTTCACTTCGGGCCCGGAGACTTCACCGTTGACCGGTTCAGCACCTTCAGGGTGGGTGTGCAGGTAGGCCAAGTCCCCCGCCCGCAGCGCCACCAGGTGCCCGTAAGCCCCCAAATAGGGCTCCAGGCTGGTCACCGGCTGACCGTCGCGGCTGACACTGACCGTCAGAGCCGCGGCTGATCCGGCCTTCAGGCCACCGTTCAGGGAAACCTGGAACCCGTCTACTTCATCGGCGGCCGACACTTCCAAGGAGACCGGCTCGAAAAGCCCGGCCACATCTACCGTGCGGGTCAGCGTCACGCCCTCACCGGCCCCGGCCGGCACCACGTCGGCGTAAATCCGGTACGTGCCTGCCGCTTCCCACTGCCACGGCAGCGACCAGCGCCCGGCCTCGTCCATCACAGGATGCACATGACGGTAATTGGACCCGTCAGAACGCACCACAATCAGGTGGACCCGCTTTTCGTGCGACGTCTCAAACTGCGTCACGGGGGACCCTTCGGGGCCGGTGATCGTAAACGCCAACTCCCCGGCAGTCCCGATCACCGCGGGGGCCGTGATCCCACCGAGCAGGTAGCCGTCCCGCTCGGCGGTGACGCCCTTTACCGGGGACCCGGCCTCGGCGCCTACAGCCGGCGCCGAGTGTCCGGCGTGTCCACCGGACGAATCTTCCGCGGACCGTGCCCAGGCAGTTACTGCCTGGTCCGGTACTACGGCTCCTGCTGCGGCGAAGGCGCCGGTGAAGACCACGACGAGCCCCGCTGCGTACGCGCCCAGTCGTCCGGCTGCGTTCATGCCGACCGCACCCCGTGGTAGCCGGCCGTTTGAACAGCTGCCATGATGGCGGCGTCGTCAACGGTTCCGTTGCCACTGACCACGAGCCTGCCGGTTCGGTGACTGACCTCTACAGACTCGACCCCGGGCACCTCCAGGACTTCTTCGCGAATGGACATCTCGCAGTGACCGCAGGTCATGCCGGTTACCTGGAATTCAGTGGTGGCCATGGTCTTCTATTCCTTTCATCTATACCCCTTGGGGGTATGTGTATAGTTGCTAAGGTACCCATGGGGGGTATCAAAGTCAAACAGGCTACAGCTAGGAGGCTGGAATGAATCAGCGGGGAATGGTCATTGTTGGTGCGGGAGCGGCCGGAATGAGCGCAGCAACTACGCTGCGGGCCGAAGGCTTCAAAGGGCCGGTAACGTTGATCAACGGTGAGCCACACCAGCCCTACAACCGGACCATGGTCAACAAGGGGGTCCTGCCAGGCCTGCTTACAGTTGAGCAGATTACCCAGCCTGGAGCCCGTGCGCTGGGAGGTGATCTCGTCCAGGCCCGGGCTGCCGCTGTGGATACGGAGAACTCAGTCCTTACGTTGGAGGACGGCCGCAGCTTGCCGTACGCTGCCCTGATCGCAGCGACGGGCAGCGCCCCGCGCCCGGACGTCCGGATGTCGGCCGCCCCTGACCGGCTTTTCCACCTCCACACAGCAAATGACGCCGCACGGTTGCGCGAACAGCTCGGGAAGAACTTGACCAGCAAGACTGTCACGGTTCTGGGCGCGGGCTTCGTCGGCGCCGAAACCGCCAGTTTCCTCGCCGAAGCCGGTGCCCGCGTTCACCTGGTTTCCCGATCCGCCATGCCGCTGGCCGCTGCGCTGGGGACACAGATTGCCCACCAAATCACCAAATTCCATCAGTTCAATGTCAATACTTACTTCGGCCAGGACATCACGGAACTAAGAGTTGAACCGGCGTACGTGGGTGTGACGCTCAGTAGCGGTCAAGTTTTGGAGTCGGACCTTGTCGTCATTGCCCAGGGCACCCTGCCCGGCTCGGCATGGCTCACCAACGATGACAAGGGGATCTGCGTCGATGCCCGGCTTCGGGCCTCTAATTACGAACGCGTCTATGCTGCTGGCGGTGTCGCCATTCACACCGCCAGCGTCGGGCAGCTGTACCGCATCGACCACTGGGACGCGGCAGTTACTCAGGGCGCCCACGCCGCCCGCGCCGTTCTGCATGACCTGACCGGCGCACCCGACCCCGGCCCGTACATCCCCCATACCGGATTTACGCTCACCGTCCACGGGCACACCGCTGCCGCTTATGGCACGATCCTGCCCGGCAGTCAGGAACGTCAGCGCGAAACCGGCGATCCCGAGGCGGTGCTGACCAGTTTCCACGACCCCCGTGGTGCCATGACAGCGGCGGCCGGGCTTGATGCCTTCACCGGGCTGCTGGCCGCGCGCAGCGAGATCACCATCCCGTAGACCTGACGGAATCACTTGCTGCTCAGGAGACCGATGACGTTCGCGACCTCACCTCAAACCTCCGCTGCCCGGCGGCACTCGCCCCTTCACCGGAAAGACGACGACCCTATGAACCGTGCTGGAGAGCCGATGAGCCGGATGGATCCGACGACCCCCGCCGAGGCTGTGGGAGCAGCCTGGGACATGGTGACCGACGTCGTTGCCCGACTGGTAGAGCCCGGCAACATGGCAGTCACCATGGCCCTGTCCCCCACACTGTCCGAGCGCACCCGCGCACTGGTCTCGATCGCGATACAAGCCCGCCAGGAGTGCGGCCGTTGCCTGGCCTACTCCGAGTCCACTGCCCGATCTGCCGGTGCTGACGAGGTTCTCATCGAAGCAGCCCGCCTCGGCACTTCTCCAGACCCTGCGGTCGCCACGCTGATCGAGATTGCTCTGGCCATCCATGCCAGTTCCACCACCATCATGGCCGGGCAGGTGGCAGCCCTACGCAACGTCGGATACACCAGCCGCGAGATCGCCGACGCCGTGTTGGTCATAGCTCACAACGTAATCCTTGGCGCGTTCCATGGCATCACCATTTTCCATGCGGACCGCGATTCGCAGTCCCTTAGCTCCTGCCCAGACCCCCTCACCGCAAGGGCGCAGAAGCGATCCATCCCAGCTCCATCAAACCACCGATAAAGGAGAACACCGTGTCCACCATTAACCTCACCGAACAAGATTTCAGCCGCACCATCGAAGACAACAACATCGTCATGGTCGATTTCTGGGCCAGCTGGTGCGGCCCATGCCGGATGTTCGCCCCTACTTACGAAGCGGCTTCCGTGAAGCACACCGATATCGTCTTCGCCAAGGTCGACACCGAGGCTGAACAGGCACTGGCTTCGTCGGCCGGAATCACCTCCGTCCCCACACTGATGGTCTTCAGGGAAGGGGTCCTGGTGTTCTCCCAGCCCGGAGCCATGCCAAGCGGTGACCTGGAAAAAGTCATCGACCGCGTCAGGAAGGTCGACATGGCCAAGGTTCGTACAACAAATAAGCGCCCCGTCTGATCCGGCGGCCCGTGAAGGAGCCGCCCGCAGCCGGGCCTACCGTCCGCCGGCACTCCCCGTGCTGTTCAGGGGACAACCGGCGCCCCTGGCGAACCAACCCCCGGGAAAGACCATGACAATAACGCTTGCATGTGTCGCGACGACGGTTGAAGTCGCCGAACGAATCTTCATTTGTCCATCCGCTGGAAGCAAATGGCTTTCAGCACACTTCGCATAGAGGCCACCCGAAAGCTGGAACATGTCCGCCGATACCTTCCGCGATACCAACCCCGCCCGCACTCTTCAACGGAAGGTTCTCCGCGTGCTGGCCATAGCCCAGATCCTGGGTGGAATCGGCACGGGAGCCACCATGAGCCTCGGAGCGATGCTGATCACTGACGTCTCTGGCTCCTCAGCCTGGTCGGGGATGGCGATAAGTATGGGAGCCATGGGCGCCGCCCTGTTGGCGGTGCCCCTTGCACGCCTGGCACAGGCCAAAGGCCGGCGGATTTCACTTAGTACAGGAGCGTGGATCGCTGTGGCCGGCGGGGCAACAGTGATCGTCTCAGCCACCATAACAAATCTGCTGCTGCTGCTGGTTGGCATGACACTGATGGGCTCGGGTTCCGCACTGAACCTGCAGGCACGCTTCGCCGCAACGGACCTCGCTACCGAAGCAACTCGGGGACGGGACCTCTCCCTTGTTGTCTGGTCCACAACCATTGGGGCGGTAGCCGGACCGAACCTATTCGAGCCCGGAGAAAGACTGGGCCACGTCATGGGGATGCCCCCGTTCACTGGTGGGTTCATCATTGGCGGCATCGCGCAGCTGCTGGGCGCTGCCGTCTACCTCATTGGCCTGCGGCCGGATCCGCTGCTCACCGTAGCCAAGGCCCACAGTGCTGGGGGAGCTTCCGTTCGCCGGACTCAAAGAACTTCGGTCGGTGGTTTCAGTCTGTTGAGATCTTCACCGGCCGCGAAACGCGCGGTGATCGGCCTGGCCCTAAGTCACGCCGTCATGGTCGCGCTCATGGCCATGACACCCGTGCACTTGACCGGACATGGCGCCTCCCTGAACCTGGTCGGGCTAACGATCAGCCTGCATGTGATCGGCATGTTCGCGTTCTCCCCCGCCCTTGGCTACCTCACGGACAGGTTTGGCGGACGCGTGGTTGTCTTGACGGGGCAGGCCACGCTCCTGGCAGCCTTGTTGCTGACCATGCTGGGATCCGACAACCACCTTTTGGTGTCGGTGAGTCTATTCCTGCTGGGCTTGGGCTGGTCGGCCTCCACTATGGCTGGCTCCGCCATGGTCAGCGCAGCGGCCGAGCCCATTCATCGACCTCGGCTACAGGGCATTTCGGATTCACTCATGAATCTGGCAGGAGCCGCAGGCGGCGCCGCCGCGGGCCCCATTCTCGCACTTATTGGATTCAACGGGCTAAGCGCCGCCCTCATCGTCCTGGTGGCCGTGGCGGCCATAGCCCAGATGGACCGCAGATGAGAGGAGGCGCTGGGAGAGTCTGCATTTGGACTTTTACGCCTCCACGAACTCCGGGACCGGCGGCGCCTTCGAGATTCTGAGTTCTCGACGTTGTCTGCCGAATGGTGGATGTCCGTCTTGAACGAGTACCGAAAGGTTGGCCTAATACTTGATTCGTAGTCAAGGACCGCCTTGAGCATTCCCTCCACCCCCGCGACCAGGCTCCTCCACGGACCAGGGCTGTGCCTGGGTCCGTTTCTAAATACGCAGCAGTGAAGAAACCAGAGTTCTCGACCCCAGCCAGGGGTGACGCATCGGTCAAGGTCTGGCTGAGCCGGGCGGCTTGCGGAATCAGGCAAGACGGGATCGCGGTGATGACCGCGTTTCGATCGTGACGCCCGGGGAACGCGGCTGGCCAGATGTACTGCTTCCTAGCGACCCGGGCCAGGCACGTCTCCGAGATGCCGACTTATTCAGTCATCGCTGCCGGCTACAGGAGATTGGCCGCTTCTCCAGAACGACGACAAATTTTTTCAGTTGTTTACGATGATGACGAGACATTCGGGTGCTGTGTGCGAGAAGAAGAGACAGGATTCTGGAACACGGCGGAACGGCAGCGGCCTGCCTCCGACAGTCCAGTAATGGTGGCTTCAATGTCTTCCAGGGACCGCTGGATCCACGTGAGGGCCGCCAAGTCCTCGGAGCTTTGGGCAGGGTCATTCGAAGACGCCTCCAAGAGCGCAGCCAGGCGGTTGAATTTGACCGAAACATCGAGGATCAAGGGTTGAATTATTGCCTGGGATTCGTTTCGCAGCAGATGCGCGAAGGCTCCCTTTCCACTGCCGCCGCAGGAATTATCGGTCATCGGTCTGCCCTTCGGATTGTTCAAGGTCCTGATATTTTTGGAGGTGCGCCCTGGTACGCCCAATAAGAGAAGTTGCGGGTGGGTTCACCCCACCGTAGATCTTCCGCGCCGCTGGCACACCGGTCCGCCACCGGAATGGGCTCGCAGCGCGGACAACCTGCGGTTCTGCATGCTTGGGCATAGCTCCCGAACAGCGCAGTCAGAAACGAAACGGCAATTTCCACCGTCACTTTCTCCACGCTTCGGTGGCCGAGTCCTTCGCTCAACTACAAAGGGTCCGTTTACCCGCTCCAGGCTGCCGGATCCCTCATGCATGTCTGCTCGAGGATCCGGCAGCCTGCCGTCGCGATCGCTTATTTGGTGTCCACTAATACCCGGTTGTTGCGGCGAGACGAAGCCACGGCTTCCGAGGGAATCACGAGAGTTGGTCGGGTGGCATGGTGAAGGACGTTTGCCGATGTGCTTCCTAACAGGGTTGCCTTGAAACCACGCAACCCGCGGGAGCCAAGAACGATCAAATCGACGTTCTTTTCTTCGGCCGTGTCCACTATGGCTTCGGATGCTGTGGCCATCGTGGAAGAGACTAGCGGTTCAACGATCAGACCGAGCCTGCGGGCCATTTGAGCGCCTTCGGCGGCGATCTGTTCTGAAACGTCAAGCGCTGCAGCGTCAAGTTCTTTTAATTCCTCCAGCGCCGGATGACCTTCCAGATGCGCGGCGAAGCCCTCCAGCGGTTGGCGGGCGTAGAGCAGTACTGCCGTAGCGCCGGGAAAGAGGCTGGCGACGGTCTGCAATGCACTTTGTGCGTTGGGTGACCCGTCGTAGGCGATTAGCAGTTTAGGGGTGGACATTTGTGCTTCCCTTCTCATCATTCGTGGTCGGACTGGTTGTGGGTGGTCTGCCTATGGGGATGACTCGGCGATTGTGGGCGCGCCGATTCATGGCCCGTCTCGGCGGCTAGACCGAGATTGACTCGTCGGAGGCAGGGGTGGAGGCCCGTGGTTTAGTCATCGCAACGGCTGTGATCACTGCTCCCACTAGTGCAATAATTCCTGCGCCAATGAAGGCTGCGGAGTACCCCTGGGTCAGCTCGACGCGGGAGGGGTCAGTACCGGAGATGCCGTAAACGATCGCCGTGAGGGCAGCAAGCCCAAGCGCGGAGCCGATCTGATAGCTGGTGCTCACGAGCCCCGAGGCAACGCCAGTCTCGGCGGCCGGTGCCGCATTGATCGCGGTACCGAGAGAAGGGATGAACGCCAGTGACATTCCGAGGGCGGCCAGAAGCGATGCGGGTAGAACGTCAACAGCATAATTGCCGTCAGGACGAACGAAGGAAAGCCAACCAAGACCTGCCGCCAGTACGAGGAGGCCGGTGACAATCATCGGTTTCGCGCCGAACCTTCCCTGAAGCCGGGGTGCCCACGCGATCATGACGAGAACTACGAGGCCGGTCATCGGGAGAAGCGCGGCGCCGGCTGCGAAGGCCGTTGCGCCGAGAACCTGCTGCAGGTACAGGTTCAGGAAGAACCACATGGATACCCATGCCGCGCCCAGCAGTAGCTGGGCGGTGTTGGCGGCCCCGAGCTGGGGTGCGCGAAGCAGTCCGAGGCGCAGCAAAGGGTTGCGGCTTCGTGCCTGGATGATGAAGAAGATCACGAGCAGGACGAGGCCTCCCGCCAGCACGCTGAGGGTGGGGAACGTGAGCCACCCGACCTCCGGGGCGTTAACAACGGCGTAGACGGTCGCGGCGAGCCCGCCCGTCACTGTGACGGCCCCGGCTATGTCAATCGACCCCGACGCCTTTCCTGCGGTTCGGGGAAGTGTTGTTGCTGTAAATGCGAGTACGAAGACCGCGATCGGGATCATGACGTAGAACACCCACGGCCAGCTCGCATATTCGGTCAAAACTCCTCCCAGGAAGACGCCTGCAGTGCCTCCGATTGGCGCCGCCGCTCCGTAGACTGCGAATGCTTTGGGAAGCTCAGACGTGCCGCCAAAAAGCATCATCAGCAGAGTAAGTGCCGCTGGTGCGATCAGTGCCGAACCGGCGCCTTGGATAGCGCGGCCTGCGATCTCGAGTCCGGCAGTGTTGGCTGCTCCGGCGAGCAACGATCCCACGATCAGGATCAGCCAGCCCAGCACAAAGATCTTCCGCGCGCCGAAGGCGTCTGCAAGGCGACCTCCCAGCAGGAGTAGGCCGCCGAAGGCAACCACGTAGGCGTTGAACACCCACGAGAGTGACTCAGGTGTGAAGCCAAGGTCTTTTTGAATATCCGGCAAAGCGACACCGATGATCGAGGTGTCCATGATGACGACGAACTGCGCGGTAGCGATCAGCAACAGGCCGAGCCACCGCTTCGCTGGCGGTAGGGGTGGTTGGGTAGACATTTTGACTTCCTCCTGAGAACTCCGGACGATAGACGCCCTGCGGTACCCATAGGGGGTATGGGTTCACTCTCATGGTATACCCATGGGGGGTATATACGTCAAGCTCTTGAATGCCGCCGGAACGAAGACGCTTCATCACCAAAGACGAGCTTCGTCAGAGAGGGCGCGTCACCGGAGGAGGCATACCGAGTTGCGAACGGTCATGCGGCGGCGGAGACAGGTGGGGCGAAAATCGGGGGCATCTTCACTCAGCCCCCAAGACGCAGACAGGGCGCGAGGCGTCCCATCTCCTATGTCGGGAGCAAAGCCTTCGGGGACGGCGTCAGACCGTCATTCGCACCGATCACCAAATACCCGCTCGCGGTTGATTCATCATGGCGGCATAGCCCTTGACGAAATCTAGCTTCTCAACAGGATCCTTGAGGTGGGTGATGCTGTGAGCGGTGAAGTAGTCCCGGCCAGCGCTATGAACCGTGGATGACGTCGATCGTTGGCCTGGACACCGGCCAGGTCCTGGGTGTCGTCGATGACCGCGACAGTCAGGGCGTCGGGGACTGGAGAGCGCGGTGCGGTAAAAGTCGGCGGGAGTCACCGGTCAAACCGGTCGGCGAATCTGGAAGGCGGTAAGGTCTCTGTTGGTGGCGCCAAGGAACTTCGCGGTGAGGACAGGTCCGAAGCCGGGCATGCGCCCGCCCGGGTACTCCCAGCCCGCCACGGTCCGCAAAACGCACAAGACTCGTCTCACCGGGCATCGTCACGGCCTCAACACTGCCAAACTCCCCGTTCGTTATAACGAACGATCTTGACCGGTTGCCAGCCGGGTCTTGCTTTAACTTGAACATATCCGCCCGACTGGGTCGAACCGGCATCCACCCACCCCTTGCAGGGTCGCTGATGCTGGCGCAGCATGGAGCGCGAGGCATTGACGATGGTCGGTTCAGTACGGCTTTTGTTGTGCTTAGGCCCAGGGATTAATCCCGTCGCGCAGCCATTGGAGGGTTCCGGTCCAGAATGTGTCACGGAAGCGGCTGTGGAAGAGGGCAAAATGTCCGATTTCGGGGCTGTTGAGGTCGCGGGGCTTTAGCTGCACAACGATGGCGGGGCTATTCGGGTAGTACTTCAGTCCCCGCACGATGGCGTTCTCGGATGCGAACGGATCATCAGTTGCAGAAACGGCAAGGGTCGCGGCGGCGAAGGATGCCTGATGCTCTTCTATCACCTTCCGCAAAGGGCCGGCCCCGGCGGGGAAGTTCCTAGGGCTTTTCGCCCAGTTCAGGGCAACCCCTTTAGGCAGATCTTCGAGCCATCCGAGACGCTTGCCGGGGAAGTAGCCGTGCCAAAGCGTGATGCCTGGCATCAGGATGTGCCAGCGCCACCAGAAGTGCAACCGGTGTCCGGGGCGGTAGTCTCTCCAGTGGGCGTGTTGAGCGCCGACGGTTAGGAGTCGTTTTACGTGTTGGCCGTGTTTTGCCAGACCGACGCCGAATCCGCCGAAGCTGTGGCCGACAACGTGAAGGTCTTCGCTGATGTTGTCTATGGCCCAATGAAGGACTGCGTCAATGTCCAGCAGTCCCCAGTCGTACCAGCTGGCTTGAAGGTTCTTGATGTTCGCTTCTTTGGACTGCCCGATCCCGCGGTAATCGAAGGTGATGGCGGTAAAACCGTTTTCCGCGAGGAAAGCGGCGTAGCGGTGATAATACGAGGCTAAAACTCCGGTGGCACCAACGACGACGACCACGCGGCAGGGCCATTGCCCGTGAAGGGAGCAAGGTTCCCAGATGTGTCCTCGGAGTTCGTAGCCGTCGTCACAGCGAACCGTCAGGGGTTTACCGTTCATAGCTGAGGGTCCTTCCAATCTCAATCTCCGTTGCTCGCCCTTGTTTGGAGTCACTGCAAGTCGTCCTCCCAGGATGTGTGACCACCGCCCGCAAACTGAGCGCTCCCGCGCCGCTCGGGCTCGGCAAAGGTGTAACGAGCTTTTTAGACGCTTTCAATTACCCCGACGCAATTTGCGATGCCGACCCCGCCCATGCTCTGCTCCGGGCCCGTCGGCATAGCAACGCTGGCACCTGTTTGGCTCTGACCGCACCAAAGAGGCGTCGGCAGGCACACTGTTGCGCTTTCATTTATGCCCCCGCACCGCGACGACGTCGAAGGCCCCGAACGAATGGCACGGGGTGGGCGCCAGCGGTGACACGTAATAAGCCGGTCAGTTCGCCGCTTTGTCCGGTGGCGTGCCGCGGCACAAAGCGAAACGCTGCTGGCTCGCCTCGTTGTCGGCCGAAGTTGGAGTGGACTTAAGACGACGCAAGTTTTCCGCGAGGGTTCGATACTGGCGGTCAGCATCCCCACACGGAGGAAGACGCCGCCAGTTCCATGCCGCTGACACCTTGTTCTTTTCTTTCGCGGGCAAGCTCGCCCGGCAGTGAGTAGCGCGGCGCGGCGGCCGCGGACCGGGCCGCGTGAGCGACGATCGAGTCGGTGAGCGACTTGACCATGTCCAGCCGCGGGTACTCTGCGTGGATGCGTTGCTCCTGTGACATGACGACGTCGGCCTTGTGGCCAAAGTCTATCCCGATCCCCTCCGAAGTCAGGTAGGCGAGAAGCCCTCGACGCTCGGCGATGCCTGGTGAACAGTGCAAGGCGATCGCTTCCCAGACGCGGTCAACGTCCCCCGCCGCCACACCATGCTGGGACAAGACTTCTGCTGCCAGATCAGCCCCCTCCACCTCAAACCGCTGCTGGCCAGGCGCCTTAGTTCCGGTACCCAGATCGTGCATGACGCAGGCGGCGAAGAGAAGGTCCCGGTCATATGCCGCATCGTTCAGTGCGCCCTCGTGCCTCGCGAGAAGTTCAGCAAACAGGAAGCTCCGAATGCTGTGATTGGCCACCGAGGAACTCTCCGAAGCCTGTACGACAGCGAGCGCCGCGCGGGCGACCGGGGTGGCCGGCAGGTCGATTAAATATGTCATGTCCCCCACGCTAACGATTCACCGGCTGTATTAACATGGCAGAATCGGCAGATACCAATCATATACTGCCATTCCGTCGAGGGCTTTTGTTGACGAAGGGAAGGGTGAGCTTGAGGTTAAGCTCCCCGCGAGCAGCCAAGGTGGCAAAGTCGGCTGCTCGGCGAATAAATTGAAGTGGCTGGCCGGGGTTCTTGGGCCGGACACTGTTCGTAGCCGGCGACATCCACCCCGATCGGGCTGGCGATCCCCGCGGATCCCACCAGGTACCCAGCCACCTGCAGTACCGTGGCCGCGGAACTGGCCTGCGCTTCTGTCACGAGCGACAATCTCGCCGATATTCTGAATGTTCGCCTCTAGCCGGATCCGTTGGAGTCGAAATGCTTTCATATCGGCCAACCCCACGTGAAAGGACCTGGGCTTCGATCCGAACGGCTATTCAGTTCTCGCCGTGACGACCCCGATGACACCCGTGTTCAGCGCGGTTGTGCTGCCGATTCCAGGGCACTGCCCGCGCCTATGGGAACCCTGTTGTCCCGCCCCCGCGTTACTTTCGCTTGGGATGTGTTTCCAAGATTCGGGATGATTTCCGCGGCAACGGATGCGCCCTTGTTCTAGGTCCGCAATAGCATCCGGAGCGGCGTCGAGGGCACGGACCGACCAAATTTTCCAGCAGCCCGTTAGACAATTGCCGTGGCCACACCGCGTCCGGTTCCATGGCATGAACCCGAATCTGAACGGCGTCCCATCGAGACTGCTGCTGCGGGAACTTCGGCGGAAGATTTTGATATAGCGGCGTGGAGAGGCGCCCGCCCGCGCCGCCTTACCCACGTCGTGGCAGCCACCACACCTTGGACGATCGGCATGATCGGCGACCAAAGAGCTACAATCCCGACGGCCGTGAGATAAGCAACGCCTTCGCTATCTCACTATCCAAATTGGAAAACGCGACTGAGCAAACCATTGAGCTAGCCTGGAGCGCTCTGGTGGCGGCTTTAACGGGTGAAAGCCCTCTAACAGCGACGTATGTCCATGTAGGGCACCACGGTGCATTGACGAACTTCGATATATCTGCGAGACTCCAAATATTGATGTATATCGATATATGGAGCCCCTGGGCCTTTGGAGAGGACAACTTCCTTGAACTTTATTCCACCCGCGGAATGGCTGAAGCTGCAGCACCAAGAGCGTGATCATCTCGTCAGGCAGGTACCCGGAGACCGGGCCGCCAGGTCCGTTACAGGCTGGGATGGCCTGAGAGTTCACAGGATTTGGCACTTTCTAACCCTACGGAAATTCTGGCCCGTCTCGTCAGCATCCGAAAAACAGGTCTGCTGCTGACGCACACATGGGATCCATCGCAGAACTATCGCCAGCCATCCCGAGCTGAACGCCTTCGTCCAGGCGATTGCTGGGCCGGTGGTGGAGTCCTTCATTGATCTGCCAGCAACTCCGCAAGCCTTCCCTGGTCGCTAAGATCTGCACATCGTTCACGAGACTACGCCGCGGGGAAGTTGCAGCCACAGCGCCAGTTCCCGCGCGGCTCCCTTCTTCAATTACGTCGGTCTGCCGACGAGCCGCGGCTCCCCGCCCGGGACCAGCCAGGCCACAATTTACCGGGCTTCTGTAGACGGCCCGGTGACTGCTCCACAAATGGTATCCGCGGTTTCGCGGTGTCCCAGTTTCAGTTAGGAACGGGCACCTGGCGCGCAGGGGTGGTCGTTGCCTTAGGTGACGAGCCCCTCATCCCCCGGTGGGTCAAGCCCCCGAATGACTCGGCCCCCTCGTCCCGATCGGGGATGGTGGCGGGTGCGGGGGCGGGACCCCGACGGCCAACACCCATCCCGGGCCGCCCGCTCCGACCATCAGCTCCTATCTCTGCGAGAGGAATCACCGAGCAGGTTCTCCACCGGATCGGAATATTCGCTGGACACGATCACCATGATCGACAGCGCCGCTACAACATCGACAGACCGTTCCATAACTTCTCGGGGCCCCGATCTTGACGGACCGGAGCTCGAATCACTCAACGGCCTGCCAGCGCACATTGTGCACCTGCCCCGGCGTGGCAAGCCTCCCATTCTTCAGCATTGCCGAGCAGGCCGAAAATACGTTACTGTACGAACGTTCGCATACGTAGTAGAAGAGGTGTCATGAGCGTGCCGGGTTGGATAGTTCCAGTAGCGATGCGGCTGTTGGACGCACTAAGTCCTTCCATCGCTGCCCGCCTAGCGTCAGTGTTGTTTTGGCATCTTGGCAGGCCGCCTTCCGTCCGAGCCGCAGACAGAGAGGTCCACGAGTCCGCCGCCGTGGAGCAGGTGATGATGGGCCGCACCGCCGTGATGGTATACGCCTGGGGCACCGGCGACTCGGTTATTCTGCTTGTGCACGGTTGGCGGAGCCGGGCGTCCCGGTTCAGTCATCTCGTTAATGCACTGGTGAGCCGTGGCCACATGATCGTTTCGTTTGACGCTCCCGGCCACGGGGCGTCGGGGAAGGGACCTTCCAACGTAGTCGAATGGTCAGGCATCATTCGGGAACTGGAAGCACGCCATGGTCATTTCGCCGCGGTTGTCGGGCATTCATTCGGCGTCCTTGCAGCGTTCCACGCGGTGAGGATGGGGGTCACCACGGGCCGAATGGTAACAATCGCCGGTGTGCATAGCCTTGAACACCTTGTAGCCTCCTTTACCCAATTGATCCGGTTGCCGACGCGGGCCCGTGAGCGCTTCCGCGACCGGATCAATGAACTGGTGTTTGTCGACAGCACCTTCGAGTTGGGGCATATTGTGTCTCAGTGTGATACAGACAACAGCTCGATGCCTCTTCTCGTGGTGCACGATTCCTCAGATGCTGTAGTTGGCATCGATCAGGCTGGTCTCATCACCGACGGCCACGCTGTTCCTGCTTCGGTGATCTACACCCAAGGACTCGGTCACAACCGTATCCTGGCCGATCGACGTGTCGTGGATGCCGTCACCGAATTCGTTTCAACACAAGTCGAGTCGCGAGTCCAAAACCTTGTTCAACAAGAAAATGGAACCTCAACCAAGCCGCCCCGGATCGAGCAGGAGCGCGGCGTCGATGGTGCGTAACTAAGCGGACACCCCGGGTCCTGACCCGTCCACTCATTTCGGCTGCAAGCGGCGGTGACCGAACAATCTACGCACTAGCACGGCGCGCTTATCCAGTCCCAGGTGTTTGTCCCAATTGTCACTGTGCAGGATTTCTTGACTGACGCGGAGGCGCTGACTCTGGCCAACGCGCGATTGCTGTCTTGCGTTTTCAGTGCCGAACGACGGATTCAGGCACTCCGGCTATGACAAGGACCTGTCCATGTACGGACTCGAGGACTACACCCGGATCAAGCACGTCATGAGTTACGTCGGCTAGGCCGCTGCCACGCCAACACCTTTACCGGCACCGCCCATCGGAACGCCAAACTGAAACTTTCACCAATATCGTCGGAAGGAAACCATGTCACCCCAACCCCGCAGCACCACCGAGCTTACTGACAGTGATCATCTCGCCGTCCTGGGCTACGAGGACTCCTTTGACCGGTCTATGTCCCTCTGGGCCAACTTCGCCCTCGGTTTCACCTACCTTTCGCCGCTCGTGGGAGTGTACTCCCTCTTCGCCGTCGCCATGGCAGCAGGCGGTCCGCCGTCGGTCTTCTGGATTTTTATCGTGGGGGCCGGGCAGATGCTGGTGGCCCTCGTATTCGGCGAAGTCGTCTCGCAATATCCCATCCACGGCGGCATCTATCCCTGGACCCGGCGGCTCTGGGGCCGGCGCTACGCCTGGATGGCGGCCTGGGTCTACATCTGGGCCATGATTGTCACCATTACTGCCGTGGCTGAGTTTGGCAGCGGCTTCCTCGCCAGCCTATTCGAAATTGAAGCAACCCGGGAAAGCACGCTTGGCCTGACGGTACTTCTCCTGCTGCTGGCAGTGGGCCTGAACTTTACCGGCACTAAAACCATGGGCCGCGTCGCACGGATTGGACTGGCGGCGGAGCTGATCGGCGTCATCGCCGTTGGCCTCTACCTGCTGATCTTTCAACGCAAGCAGAGCTTCGGCGTATTCTTTGATTCGATGGGCGTTGAGGGGGGCGGCAGCTACCTGCACGCCTTCATGGGAGCCGCCCTGGCCGGTCTTTTCCTTTTCTATGGTTTCGAAGCCTGTGGCGACGTGGCAGAGGAAGTCGCCAGCCCTTCCCGATTGATCCCGCGCGCTATGATCATGACAATCCTGGTCGGTGGCGTGTCCGCGCTATTCTCCTTCGGTGGCTATGTCCTGGCTGCACCCGACCTTCAGTCGATCGTCACCGGCCAAAACGCGGACCCGATTCCCGCCATTCTTGAATCGGCTCTCGGCATAGTGGGCGCCAAGATCTTCCTAATTATCGCGGTCACCGCCTTCCTGTCCTGCGTCCTGAGCCTGCAGGCTGCGGCGAGCCGGCTGATCTTCTCTTTCGCCAGGGATGGTATGGTGCCCGGCCACCGGTCGCTGTCCAAAGTCTCCGGGACGGCCAAGGTTCCCGCGAACGCACTGATCGTCGCTGCCAGCATCCCCCTGGCAATCTGCATCATCATCTACCTCGGGTCGGATGAACTGCTGAGCCAAATCACGTCCTTTGCCGTACTGGGCATCTACATTGCCTTCCAGTCCGTTGTGTTGGCCTCCCTCCGCCAGCGCATCAAGGGCTGGCGTCCGGCCGGACCGTTCAGCCTCGGCGCCGCCGGCTTCCTGATCAACGCCGCCGCCCTTGTCTACGGCATATTTGCGATGGTCCTACTGGCATTGCCCGGCTCGACCGGCGATTTCATCACAGACTGGACCGTCCTGCTCGGCCTGGCCGTGGTCGCAGGCAGCGGACTTCTCTATCTCCTGCTGGCACGCCCGGATGCCAAGTCCAAGGCTCCGGCCGGCGACGCCATCGAGGTAGCCGAGAGGTTGCGTTCCGGCACCGCCCGCCCAAGCAGCCATACAAAGGCTGTGTAGCGCCACTTTCTATGCGACTGCGCAGTAGAAGAAGCATCGGCGCCAGATCGACGGGTCCCACCGCATCATGAGATGGGCCCACGAGGGAACCGCGGAGGCTATCTCACATAGCCACCGGCCGCGGAAAAGTGCCCATCGATGTGAACTGCCCCCGAAAAGTTGAACTGACATTTCAGCCTTGTGTTCTTCCGCTCGCACTACGACTTCGACCCCATCCACTGCCAGTCCGGTAACGCCGGGGCTTACGAGAATGGCGGGGTCGACGGCGAGACGGGGTGGTTCCGCTGCGACCGGTTCCCCTCCAATGCTCTTTGCTGAGTCCAGGCATGAGCTCGACGAACGGCTTCGGGCCTGGGAATCAAAACCTCCTAAATATTGACAATCACCGATTTAGCCAGCGACACTTGATGCATCGACAATGATCAATGTTTTGCCGGGTCGGTGCGGGCCTCGTCACCTCCCTCTCACCGGCCGCCAAATAACCGTCCAGCAAAACCAGACCAGGAGTCTTTCGTGAGCACTGAACAGCTGATCATCATCGGATCCGGCCCTGCCGGCTACACCGCCGCCATCTACGCGGCCCGCGCCGGCCTGTCGCCGCTGGTCATCGCCGGGGCCGTCACCGCGGGCGGTGCCCTGATGAGCACCACCGAGGTGGAGAACTTTCCCGGCTTCCCGGGCGGTGTCCAGGGCCCCGAGCTGATGGACGGGCTGCAGCAGCAGGCCGAGAAGTTCGGCGCGCGGGTGGTGTTCGACGACGTCACCGAGGTGACGCTCACCGGGCACCTCAAGCGGGTGGTCACCGGCGACGGCGAGACGCACGAGGCCACCGCGATCATTCTCGCCACCGGCTCCGCCTATAAGGAGCTCGGCCTGCCGGAGGAGAAGAAGTTCAGCGGCCACGGCGTGTCCTGGTGTGCCACCTGCGACGGTTTCTTCTTCCGCGATCAGGACATCATCGTCGTCGGTGGCGGGGACTCCGCGATGGAGGAGGCGACGTTCCTGACCCGCTTCGGCAGGACAGTTACCGTCGTCGTCCGCAAAAACGAGCTGCGCGCCTCTCGGATCATGGCCCAGCGCGCCAAAGACAACCCCAAGATCCGTTTCGCGTGGAACTCGGCCATCACCGCGATCCACGGCGACGGCAAGGTCACCGGCGTCACTCTCACCGATACCGTCACCGGCGAAACCCGCGAACAGGCCGCGACCGGCATCTTCGTCGCAATCGGCCACGTGCCGCGAACCGAGCTGCTCCACGGCCAGGTGGACCTGGACAACAAGGGCTACATCAAGGTCTACGCTCCTACCACGGTCACCAAACTTGCCGGCGTCTTCGCGTGTGGCGACGCTGTGGACCACCGCTACCGCCAGGCGATCACCGCGGCGGGCACCGGCTGCGCCGCCGCCCTGGACGCGGAACGCTACCTAGCCGCGCTGCAGGACGCGGACAGCATCGCCACCGCGCTGGTCGAAGAACCAACTTACGCCTGACCCGGGGCTAGGGAGGGGGTGAGCTGAATGGATGCTGGCTGCTGCAGTGACTCCGGTTGCTGCGACGACGGCCCGATGACATGCGGGTCTGCTGCTGACACCCTCCCGCCTGCCGGCCCCACCAGAGACCGGAAGGTGCCCGCCAACGGAACCGACACACCTACGGATGAAACAAAGGAAACCATGAATTCGACAAAGAGCCTTCCCGTTGCCGTCATCGGCGCAGGCCCCGTGGGCCTGGCCGCCGCGGCCCACCTGATCGAACGCGGCCTCGAACCGCTGATCTTCGAAGCCGGCCCCTCCGCGGGCGCCGCCATCGAGCGGTGGCGCCACATCCGGCTGTTCTCCCCCTGGCAGTACAACGTCGACGCCGCCGCCGCCCGCCTGCTCGGCGAGACCGGATGGGAAGCTCCGGAGCCGACAGCCCTGCCCTACGGCGGAGAACTGATCGACCAGTACCTGACACCGCTGGCCGCCCTCCCGGCGATCAGCCCGCGGCTGCAGACCGGCGCCCGGGTCATCGCCGTGACCCGCGCCGGCATGGACAAGACCCACACCCGCTACCGCGAGAACACACCGTTCATCGTCCGGGTCGAGCACGAGGACGGGGAATCCCGCGACCACGCCGTGGCCGGAGTCATTGACGCCTCCGGTACCTGGTCCACCCGCAACCCGCTAGGAACCTCCGGGCTCCCCGCCATCGGCGAAGACACCGCCGCAGACCGGATTTCCTCCCCGCTTCCGGACGTCACCGGCCGCGACCGCGGAGCGTTTGCCGGCCGCCGTGTCCTGGTCGTAGGCGCTGGCCACTCAGCCGCCAACACCCTGATCAACCTCGCTGACCTGGCCACGGACGAACCGGGCACCCGGATCCTCTGGGCGGTCCGAGGCGAGTCCGCCGCGAAGGTCTACGGCGGCGGCGACGCCGACGGGCTGCCCGCCCGCGGCCACCTCGGCTCCCTCCTACGTCACCTCGTCGAGGCCGGAACCATCGAACTGCACACCGGATTCGGCATCAGCTCGCTGAAATCCCTCCCCTCGCACGTGAACGTCGAATCCATGGACGGCCGAACCCTCGAGACCGACATCGTCGTGCCCTGCACCGGCTTCCGCCCGGACCTGAACATCCTCCGTGAACTCCGGCTGAACCTGGACCCCGCCGTCGAAGCACCCACCGAACTCGGCCCGCTCATCGATCCCGAGTTCCACTCCTGCGGCACCGTCCCCCCGCACGGCGCAGCCCTGCTGGCCCACCCGGAGCAGGACTTCTACATCGTCGGCATGAAGTCCTACGGCCGGGCCCCGACCTTCCTGCTCGCCACCGGCTACGAACAAGTCCGCTCCGTCGCCGCCGCCCTGGCCGGTGACCGCGAAGCGGCCGACACCGTCCAGCTCGAACTCCCCGAAACCGGCGTCTGCTCCACCGACGCCGGCACCAGCTGCGACGTCCCGACAACCACCGCCGCCGCAACCGAGTCCTCATGCTGCCCCGTCCCCGAACCTGCGCTCGTCGGATTCCCCACCGGACTCTCCCACGGCCGCTCCGGCGACAACAACTAACCCGTTACATATATTGAGTCCCCGAAGGCCGGGGATTTGGTCGCTGGACCCGGTATGACTTTCTCGCCCTGTCACTCATGAT
>NZ_JASBRC010000018.1:0-44168 GCF_029960715.1 Arthrobacter sp. AL05 | reverse complement strand
CCCACACCCCCAAAAACCCCGCCACGGCGGGCAAACCAAGCCCCCTGCGGCCGCGTCCAGCACCCACAGCCCGGAAATCCACCCCTGTGTACCGGGTCACACCACGCCGCAGCGCGCTCCACTTACACCAGGCACCCGTCGTCGAGCGCTTAAACGCAAGAAGGGCCGGCGCCAAGAGGCGCCGGCCCTACTTCAAGCTACTGGCAACAGCTGTGCTGAATTACCAGGAAGACTTCGTGATGCCCGGGAGCTCACCGCGGTGAGCCATGTCGCGGAAGCGAACACGGGAGATGCCGAACTTCTGGAAGGTACCGCGCGGGCGGCCATCGATGATGTCGCGGTTACGCAGACGCACCGGTGAAGCGTTGCGGGGCAGCTTCTGCAGGCCGAGGCGTGCAGCTTCGCGGGCCTCGTCGGTCGACGCGGGGTCAACCAGAGCCTTCTTCAGTTCGAGGCGCTTTGCAGCATAACGCTCGACGATGACTTTACGCTGTTCGTTCTTAGCGATCATTGACTTCTTAGCCATGTGTTTAGCGCTCCTCTCGGAATTCGACGTGCTTGCGGATGCGGGGATCGTACTTCTTCAGAACCATACGGTCCGGGTCGTTACGACGGTTCTTGCGCGTCACGTAGGTGTAACCCGTGCCCGCGGTCGACTTGAGCTTGATGATCGGACGTACGTCCTTGTCCTTAGCCACTAGAGCTTCACTCCTCGTGCCAGGATGGCGGCTACGACTACGTCGATGCCACGCACGTCGATGGTCTTGATGCCCTTTGCAGACAGCTGCAGAGTGACATTACGGCGCAGGGACGGAACCCAGTAGCGCTTCTTCTGGATGTTCGGGTCGAACCGGCGCTTGTTGCGACGGTGCGAGTGCGAAATGCTGTGTCCAAAGCCCGGCTCGGCTCCGGTCACCTGGCAATGTGCTGCCATGACGACTCTCCTCAAAAAATATATGAAACGGCTGCGGAGTTCCCGCGAAACCGTGCGGCAGGCAGCGTCCGCATCCAGCTCCCACAGGGTTTCGGTAGTTCCGCAGCGTTCAGGCAGAGGGCGTAAACCGACTGCTTTGCTCACTACGGCGAAAATTGTGGGCCACGGTCACCGGGCGGAGGAAACCTTGTGGGAAGCCACCGCGAAGTACCGGGATGCCGGGCGAATACAGGAGTGCACGCAACTTGAGCCCCTAACTACCGGCCCTCAGGACTGTCGATATTGCAGACAAATCCCGTCAACCGGAGCAATTGCACACGCTCCGCGCCACCTAGCGCCTACCAAGTCTACGAGCTTGATGAATTAAAGACCAATCCGGCAGCTGGAGGTGTATAAGGGGGCGCCAGCCGGTTCGGCGCGAAGTCACATCGGGACCCTAGGGCTTTCACAGCAGATTGATAGGCGACGGACGGACGGTGGAACCATGAACTCCTCACTCCAGGCCGCCGCGCCGGCCACGGCCCGCCGCACTCCAGTGGAGCGGTTCCGCGGCCAGTCACGGCGCCGGCTGCTCCGGGCGGACCTACTGACAGTGCTCGCGTGGGCTTCGGTGGCCGGGTCCATCGCGCTCTGGCTCGCCGACGGCGGGGCAGCGGGGTTCTCGACCCTGGCCGGCTCCTTCACGGCCATCGGAATTGTCGCCGGTCTGGCCGGCATGGACCTTGTGCTGCTGATGTTGCTGCTGGCGGCACGCACTCCCCTGATCGACGGCGCCGTGGGGCACGACCGGGCGCTGGAGTTCCACCGCAAACTCGGCAAACCCTCGCTGTATTTGCTGCTCGCACACGGAATCCTGATCGCCATCGGCTACGGGATGGCGGAAGGACTCAATCCGGTCAGTGAGCTTGTGTCCCTCTGGGTGCTGGTCCCGGACATGTGGCTCGCCATCGTCTCAATCGGACTGTTCATCGCCGTTGTGGTCACCTCGCTTGTGGCGGTCCGCCGCCGGTTCCCGTACGAATACTGGTACGCCATTCACCTGCTGACCTACGCGGCGGTGCTGACCGCAATCCCCCATCAGTTCAGCACCGGGGCTCTCTTCGCCGAGGGCACCTGGCAGCGCTGGTACTGGCTGGCCATGATTATCGCCACCGGCGCCGCCCTGGTCCACTACCGCGTGCTGGAGCCAATCGTGGCGACCGTCCGGCACCAACTGACGGTGAGCCGCGTGGTGACGGAGGGTCCCGGCGTCGTAAGTATCGAACTGAGCGGCCGCCATCTCGACGAACTGGCTGGCAGCGGCGGCCGGTTTTTCATTTGGCGGTTCCTCTCCCCGGGTGCGTGGTGGCACCCGCATCCCTTCAGCCTCTCCGCGGAACCCGTGCTGTTCGATGCCTCCGGCCGGGGCCGGTTGCGGATTACTGTCCGCAACCTCGGCCGGGGGTCCGCGCAGCTGGCACGTTTGAAGTCCGGGACCAGGGTAGCCATCGAAGGACCGTACGGGCTCTTCAGTACAGCGGCCCGCAGCCGGAACCGCATTGTAATGATCGGGTCAGGCATTGGAATCACCCCTATCCGGGCACTGCTGGAGGGCACCCCCTTTGAACCGGGAAACGCCACAGTGATCCTCCGCGGTCACAACAAGGCGGGACTTTATCTCGGCGAGGAAATCCTGGAACTCTGCCGCCGCCGCGGTGCGACGTTGTTCCATCTCACCGGCCCCCGTTCCACCGGGAAGCAGGGCTGGCTGCCCGAGTCGTCCTTCCGGTCCGGACACCGGCTGGCCAGCTATGCCCCGGACATCGCCGACGCGGACGTGTACATTTGCGGCCCGTCCTCCTGGGCGCGCAGTGTCATCAGCGAAGCCCGCGCGGCAGGCGTCCGCGAACCCCAGCTCCACTACGAAAGGTTCGACTGGTGAGAATACGCGCAGCAGTTTCAGCAGCACTGGCTTCCGCCGGGATCCTCCTGGCCGGCTGGCAGTCAGGCGCCCACGTGGCAGATACGGGAAGCACCGCGGCAGCCACCTCGGCGCCTGCGCTGTCCGGGACCGGCACCAGCGGCGGGACCACCAACGATGCTTCCGGGTTCAGCCCCGCGGGCGGCTCAACCGGTTCCACCGGTTCCAACGCTTCCACCGGTGCCAGCGGTGCCAGCGGCTCGCCGGGTTCCTCGGGAAGCTCCGGAACCGCGGCACCGACGGCGGGGACCTTCGCCGGAAAAGCAGTCCAAACCCGCTACGGCAGCGTTCAGGTGCAGGTCACCGTCAAGGCCGGCGCGATCACCGATGTCACTGCCCTCCAGTTGACCGACGACGACCGCAGGTCGGTGCAGATCAGCAACCGGGCCGCGCCGCTGCTGCGTGCCGCGGTGCTCAAGGCCCAGTCGGCCCAGGTGCAGACCGTCAGCGGCGCAACCGTGACCAGTGACGCCTATTTGACGTCGCTTCAGGGAGCCCTCGATGCAGCGAACCTCTAAGCCTTCACCCGCCGGGAGCCCGGCGCAGGGCGCCACCGGCCCGGCACTGAGGAGTACGAACTTCCGGTCCATGGGGACTGTCATCAGCCTCGCCCTGCCGGCGAATGGTCCCGGGACGCCGGACAGCGCCACCGCGCTGGCAGGCGCCGCGGCCGCCGTCGAACGCGTTTTTACCGGTCTGGACGAGACGTTCAGCCTGTACCGCCCCGGCTCCGAAGCGAGCCGGCTGGCCCGCGGCGCACTCACACTCCGGGACACCTCGGCGGCCTTCCGCGCCCGCTTTGCGGACGCCGCCGGCTGGCGGCTGCTGACCGCCGGGTTTTTCACCGCCGAGCGGCCCGACGGTGTCCTCGACCTCTCCGGAATCATCAAGGGCTACGCCATCGACCAGGCTGGCGCCGCACTGGGAGCGGCCGGCCTCACGGATTGGTGCCTGAACGCCGGCGGCGACGTTCTGGTGAGCGGATCACCAGCGCCGGGTACCGGAATACCCTGGCAGGCCGGCGTCGTGGACCCGCAAAACCGCGGAATGCTGCTCTCGGGCTTTCCCTTGGGCAGCACCGGCCGTTTCTCCGCACTCGCGACATCCGGCACTGCGGAGCGCGGAAACCACATCTGGCGGGCCGGTGCCGGCCGCACCGGCTTCGGCGCCCTCGAATTCCGCCAGGTGTCGGTGGCGGCGCCGGACATTCTTACCGCCGACGTGCTGGCAACGGCGGTCGTCGCCGGCGGCAAGCAGATGCTGGACCGGGCGACGGACGGCTGGGATGTCGAGGTGCTGGCAGTCCTCGGCGGCGGGGAACTGCTCGCGACGCCCGGCTTCCGCGCCTAGAGGTGCGTGAGCTGGGGGTAGCGCGGTGCCAGTCCGTCACCGGAGGACCTGCCGGTGATCCGGCGCACCACCCACGGCCCGGCGAATTCCCGGACCCAGCGGGCATTGGCGCGGACCGCTTCGGCCGGGCTCAGCTCAGGAACCGGGGTCATCGGCGGGACCTCAATGGAGTGGTCGTGCTCCAGGACGCCGAGGAAGCGCTTGGCCATGTTCGCGTGGCCGGCGGGGGACATATGCATCCGGTCCGTCGCCCACATTCCCCAGTCGTAATACTCGCTGAAGCGCCAGTAATCCACCAGGAGGGCACCGTGGTCCCCGGCGATTCCGCGGACCAGTTCGTTGTAGATGGCGGTGCGGCCGCGGGTGGTGCCGAAGATCTTTGAGCCGCGGGAATCGAACCCGGTGAACATCACCACTGTCGCTCCGGTCGCCGTGAGCTTGCGGATACCGGCGTCGTAGTCGACCAGCAGGTTGTCGATATCGACCTTGGGCCGGAAGATGTCATTGGCGCCGGCGTAAATGCTCACAAGGGTGGGCTTGAGTGCCACGGCGGCGTCGATTTGTTCGGTCATGATCCCGCGGAGCTTCCGGCCACGGATGGCGAGGTTCGCGTACCCGAAGCCCGGATCTGCGGCGCCGAGCTGCTCGGCCACCCTGTCCGCCCAGCCCCGGACGCCGTTGGGACGGCCGGGGTCCTCGTCACCGACGCCCTCCGTGAAGGAGTCGCCAAGGGCTACGTAGCGGTGCGTAAGATCCATGGATCCAGTCTGCCAGCAGTTGCCCCAAGCAAACAAAGCCGGGATTACGCCGGCCGAAGAAGCCGCTATTCGCGGATCCGGACAGCCGATTCGCGCAGGTACTGCTCGACCCGGGTGTAAGCGTCGCGGGTCAAGGCTTTCCAGAGGGCGATCGCCAGGCGCGGGTCGGCGGATTCCAGCTCGGCGATCGCTTCCGCGCTGAGCACCATCACGGTCACCGGCGCGACCGCGCGGACAGTGGTTTCCTGCCGGTTGCCGCTGCCCAGCGCCAGTTCGCCGAAGGTCATGCCGGCGCTGAGGGTATTGAGTTTGACCCGCTCCGCCGTGGGCCCCGGAGACGTGCTGCTGACCCGTCCGGAAGTGATGAAGTAGACCCCGCCGAAACGCAGTCCAACGCGGCGAATCACGTCACCGTCTTCGAAGGCTTTCGGCGTCATTAGGGCTTCCAGCGCCGCGGCGTCCGCCTCGTCCAGCGGGGCCAAAGCCGGCGATGCGGTGACCGGAACGTGGTCCGGCAGCAGCAGGTGGCTTCCGTGTCGCTCGAGCAGGCGGTTTTCGGAGTATTCGACGGCGGCGCTTCGGGTCGCGAAAGACGGCAACAGTTGCTGGTCCAATGGCCCCAGAGCCTCGGCGAGGGAGCCGTCTGACTCGATCAGTACCAGTTCCCGGCCGGCGTCGGCCATCCCTTGCCGGATCCTGGCCAGCATCCGAACGGCGACCTCGCTGATCTGGTCGGTGCGGCGGACATCCAGAACCACCAGGTCCACCTCGTCCGGCAGGCTGCTGAGCTCCCGGGCTGTGGACTCAGTTCCGGCAAAAAGAAGGTCGCCGTTGACTTCGATCACACGCGCGCGGTGGCCGTGCTCCCGGAGGACGTCGGCAGCCTCGTCGTTTCGGCGGATGCCCGAGGGCGTTTCGGTCACGTCGTACGCGGCGAGGATGGCTGACCGGCCCGTTCGGGCCGCTCGGACAAAATGCAGTTCCATGTCCCGGGAGAGGCGCTGGGCGGTGGCCAGGCCCCGGACGCTGCTGCCATGCTCATCCAGCGGCGGCGAGTAGACCGCGAGACCCACCTGACCTGGAAGCACTGCGATGATCCCGCCGGCCACCCCGCTCTTTCCCGGCATCCCCACGCTGCTGATCCACGCGCCGGCGTCGTCGTACATGCCGGAGGTCATCATGACCGACAGCACGCGTTCCACCGGGCCGATCTCCAGCACCTGCTTTCCGCTGAGCGGGTTCCGGCCGCCGTTGGCGAGCGTGGCGGCCATGATCGAGAGATCGAAGCAGTTCACCAGGACGGAGCACTGGCGGAAATAGTCCTCCAGCACGGGCGCCGGGTCATCCTCAATAATGTTGAAGGAGCGCAACAGGTACGCAAGGGCCGTGTTCCGGTGGCCGTGCTTGAGCTCGGATTCGAAGACCTTTTCGCTGACCGAGAGCGGGCGGCCGGCGAAGGCGGAGTAGGTGCTCAGGATCCGTTTGAAACCGGATTGCCCGCCAGAGCCCCTGATCAGCGACGTGGCGGTGAGGGCGCCGGCATTGATCATGGCGTTGGCTGGCCGGCCCGTCCCCTCGGCGAGGGAGATCTCATTAAACGAGTCGCCAGAAGGCTCCACGTCCACTTTGGCGTCCACAGCCTCGTTGCCGAGGTCTTCCAGCGCCAGGCCGTAGGTGAAGGGCTTGGAGATGGACTGGATGGTGAATTCCTCGCGGGTGTCCCCAATTTCGTACACCGTGCCGTCCACTGTGGCGAGGGCAATGCCGAAGTTGTCCGGGTCCACGTTGGCCATGGCGGGAATGGTGCTGTAGGGCTTGCCGTCCTTGAGCAGCGCGATCTCGGCGTGGATCTGGCGTAAGTAACTGTCGACAGGCGATTCCATAAGGCCAACTTTAGGTGTTGCGGGGGTCCCCGGCTTGCTTCCCCTCACGCAGGATCCAGTGGTGCCGGTCCAGGCCGCCGACGATCTTCTCGCCGATCCGTGCGAGGTCGGCAACGTCTTCCTCGGTCAGGGCGTCCAGGAACAGCGAACGGACGGCTTGGACATGCGCCGGAGCGAGCTCTTGGATGGTACCCATTCCTGCCTCAGTGAGATGCGCAGTCGTCACCCGGGCGTCACCGGGGTGTGGACGGCGCTCCACCCAGCCACGGCTTTGCAGTTTGGTGACCACATGCGAGAGCCGCGACAGTGATGCGCTGGTGCGCGCGGCGAGTTCACTCATGGGAAGAAACCGGCCGTCAGCCTCGGAGAGCATCGCGAGGACGTGGTAGTCAAAGAGGGAAATCTTGCGCGCGTGGTGAAGCTGCGTGTCCAAGGCTGCCGGAAGCAGTGTGTTGATGCTCACTTGGGCCAGCCAGGCCCGTCGTTCGTCGGCATTCAGCCAGCGCGGTTCAGTCATGGATACAGTGTAGGAGCAAGGAAGCTTGACGGTTCAACTTCGTAGGATTCCGGGCCGGCAGGATCACGCTTCGGCGCGCACACGAGACGGTAGGCTGACGCTATGTATGTAGTCTCGCTGACCTATAAGGTCCCCGAAGAGATCGTTGACTTCCATCTTCCGGCGCACGCTATGTGGCTGCAGGATGCCTTCGACGAGGGCATTTTCCTGGTCGCGGGGCGGAAGATTCCGCGCACGGGCGCCCTGTTGCTCTCCGCTGCGGACCGCGGCGCCCTCGATGCCTCGCTGGCGAGGGACCCGTTCTACGTCAACGGAGTCGCTGAATTCGACGTCGAGGAGTTCCACGCCAGCCGGGTGGCGCCGGGCTACGAGAACCTGCTGGACAGCTGACACCCGCGGCCCGGCCCAGGACGGTCGTTCAGCCCCCGGGGATCTTGGCGGTCAGCTTTTTCAGGCCGGCCTTTGGCGGGACCCTCACCGGCGCAGGCCAGCGCGGCCTGAGTTCATCGCCGAGCGTGACTCCCCGCAGTTTGCGCCTGAACAGCGGCAGGACCCAGTCATGGACCCAGCGGCGCTGGCGGCGTTCCCAGTCCCGGAGACCGAGCTTCGCCGGCGGAGCCCACTCCTTGGGCTTGACCTGGTGCGGAACTCCAAGGTGGTCCAGGACCTGGCCGGCGAGGTACTTGTGGCCCGCCTTGGACATGTGCAGCCGGTCTGAATCCCACATCCGCGGATCGTAAAACGCCTCAAAGCACCAGTAATCGACCAAAACGGCCTCGTATCGCGCCGCCACCTCGCGGACCCGCTGGTTATAGACCGCGTTGCGCCTCTTGAACGGTTCCAGCAGGGCCGAGACGCGAACATCGAAACCGGTGAACAGCACCACAGTGGCCCCGCTGGCTGCCAGTTTGGCGACCAGGAACTCGTAGTCCTTCATCAGTGCGTTGATATCCGTTCCGATATCCAGGACGTCGTTCCCGCCGCCGTACAAGCTAATCAGCGTCGGTTCCATGCCAAGCGCGGCGTCCAGCTGCTCCGTGATGATGTGCCGCAGCCTTTTGCTGCGGATGGCAAGGTTGGCGTACTCCCACCCCGGATCCGCCCTGGCCAGCTGCTCCGCCACCCGGTCCGCCCAGCCGCGAACCCCGTTGGGCAGCCGGGGGTTATAGTCCCCTACCCCCTCGGTGAAGGAATCCCCCAGGGCAACATATACCCGCCGCCCACCGGCGTCGGGGGATAGAAGGTTTTCGGCCATGGCGCCACGGTAGCCAACCCAACGGGCCGGCAGGGGACAACAAGGTAAACGGCAGGGGCTCTCCGGATTAGAGCTCGGCCTTGCCCTGCCGCCAGTACCCCATAAACGACACCTGCTTCCGGTCGATCCCGACGTCCCGCACCAGGTACCGGCGCAGCTCCTTGACTGTCCCGGCTTCACCGGCGATCCAGGCATAGAACGGCATCGCCCCCGCGGGCTTGGCCGGGTTCCTGCTGGCGCTGATCGCCGCGGCATCCATCCGTGCGGGCGTTTCCCACAGAATGTCCCGGTCCACGTTGACATCCTCGGGCTCGGGGCCGGCAGCAGGCTCACGGGAGGACTCAAGCCAGACCCAGCCGGGGAGGGTGACGGCGGCCCGGACCGCCTCCTGCAGCAATTCGCCGCGCGGACGCGAGCGGCCGATCGCCGCCCCGCGCGCAAGCCAGGTGATCTCGACGTCGGCGGCTGTCGTGATGACCTGGAAGTCCCGGGCCTCCGGAACCTCGAGAATCGCGTGCCCGCTAACGTCCGGCGGCAGGCTCTCCAGAATGGCGCTGATGGCAGGCACTGCCGTCTCGTCTCCTGCCAGCAGGACCCGCTGGGCCAGGCCCGGCCGCCATTCGATCCCGGAGTACGTTTCCGCGGTGACGCAGTGCGCAGCCCGGTTGTTTGGTCCGATCACGGTCAGGGTGTCCCCCGGCTTGGCGTTCAGCGCCCAGTTGGCCGCCGGTCCTCCGTGCCCGGCGTCGTCAAAGTGCAGGACAAAGTCGACGTCGATTTCCGGATAGACGGCATCCAAGCGTTCTTTCCGGACGGTGTAGGTGCGCATGGAGCCGCGGGTCGCAGGATCCATGGCCAGCCACGCGCGGTACCAGCCGGCCTGCTCCATCCGGAACTCCGGCAGCGGCAACGCGGTGCCATCCGCGTCAAACGACGGAATCATAAGTTTGACGCGCAGGTCCAGTGTGCTGCCATGGACGCCAAAGTCCCGCAGCGAATAGCCGCCCAACGTGACCCGCCGGAAGTTGGGCCCGAGTTGCTGGACCGCCGTGACCTGGACTTCGAAGGCAAGGGCTATGGGTTCGGTGGCGCGTGGGGTCTTGAGGCCGGCCCGGTTGCGGGCCGGGGTGGGGTTCATTGCAGTCACGGGACCAGCTCCGGGGTTGTAGTGTGCGGGAAACTGGCATGGTGGCGGCCCAGCGGGATGATCAGGGGAGCGCCGGACACCGGGTCCGGGAGCACCCTGGACGCCAGGCCGAACACCTCGCGCACCAGTTCCTCGGTGACCACCGCCCGGGCGGCGCCTTCGGCCACGATCCGTCCGTCCTTCATGGCGATGATGTGGTCCGCGTACCGTGCGGCGAGGTTGAGGTCGTGCAGCACGATCGCCACGGTTGTTCCGCGCCGGCGGTTGAGGTCCGTGATGAGGTCCAGGACCTCCACCTGGTGGGTGAGGTCCAGGTACGTGGTGGGCTCATCCAGCAAGAGCACTTCGGTTTCCTGGGCCAGGGCCATCGCGATCCACACCCGCTGCCGCTGCCCGCCGGAAAGTTCGTCCACGTTGCGCCCGGCGAGTTCCAGCGTTTCAGTGGCGGCCATCGCCTGTTGCACGGCGCGCTCGTCATCCACCGAGCCCGCGGTCGCCCCGGACCGGAAGAATCCCTGGTGCGGATAGCGGCCGCGGCCCACGAGGTCCCGGACGGTGATGCCCGCCGGTGCTGTCGGATGCTGTGGAAGCAGCCCCAAGGTGCGCGCCACCTCGCGGGCGCGGCGGCGGTGGATGTCCCGCCCGTCCAGGGTGACCGTTCCGGCCGCGGGTTTGAGCAGCCGGGCCAGGCCGCGGAGCAGGGTGGATTTTCCGCAGGCGTTGGCGCCGACAATCATGGTCACCCTGCCCTCGGGGATTTCCGTGCTGAGTCCCTCGATCACGGTCCGATGATCGTATTTCAGCGTCAGGCCGGAGGTCTGAAGAGTTGCCATCTCAGGCATCCTTTCGGTTGGAGGTGACAAGCAGCCAGAGCAGGAACGGGGCACCCAGGGCACCGGTCACCACCCCGACGGGCAGGACGGTGCCGCCCAGCAGCAGCGGTGCCATGTTGGTGGCGAAGTAGTCAGCGGCCAGGACGATCACCACACCGGTCAGGGCCGAGGCCGGCAGGCTCGCCGCGCGGACGAACCGGCGCGAGATTGGTCCGGCGAGGAAGGCGACGAACGCCACCGGCCCGGCGGCTGCAGTGGCCGCTGCCGCGAGTGCGACGGCGACCACTACAACCGCCAGCCGGACCGCCCCCACCCGGACACCGAGGCCGGCGGCGGAATCCTCGCCCAGTTCGAGGATGCGCAGCGGACCGGCGAGGAACCCGACGCCAGGAACCAGGACGATCAGTGCGAGGCCGAGGACTCCGGCCCGGTCCCAGTTCGCGGAGTTGAGGGAGCCGTTGAGCCAAATCAGGACGTCGGCGGCGGTGCGGATGTCCGCTCTGGTCATGAGGAAACTGACCATGGCGTGAAGGGCTGCGGCGATACCCGCTCCCGCCAGGATCAGCCGGCCCCCCGCGGCGTCCCCCCGGCGTCCGCCGGAACCGAGGGATCCGCTGCGGGAGATGGCGTAGATAAGGACGGCCACACCCAGCGCCCCGGCGAATGCGGCGCCCGAGACGGCGGCACCGGATGCGCCGAAGACCACAATGGCCGCCACAGCCGCGGCGCTGGCTCCGTAGCTGATGCCAATAACGTCAGGGCTGGCCAGGGGATTGCGGAGCATGGTCTGGAACAGCGCGCCGGAGAGTCCGAAGGCCGCGCCGACCAGCGTCCCCACAACGGCCCGCGGCAGCTTGTGCTCCATCACGATGAAACTGGCGCCGGGGATCTTCTCGCCGCCAATGAGGTGCGCGCCCAGGATCCTGACGAAGTCGGGGATGGTGACGGTGTAGCTGCCAAGCAGCACGTTGGCTGCGAAGAGCACCGCGACGGCCAAGGCCAGGCCGGTGGTCCGGCCGGGCACACTCCCGCGAGTTGGCAGATATGGCCAATGTTTGTGCGGATCATTGCCGCGAAGTGCCAACTCGGCGGCGGATCCCCTCATAGTCCCGCCCCCTTGCCGCGTCTTACCAGCCAGACGAACACCGGCGCGCCGACGAGCGCGGTCATGATCCCTGCGGGGACTTCGCCCGGAAGCAGGATCACGCGGCCGATCACGTCGGCGACCAGCAGCAGCGCCGGGGCCAGGACCAGGGAAAAGGGCAGGATCCAACGGTAGTCGGGACCGGTGAGGAAGCGGACAGCGTGCGGAATGACAAGACCCACGAAGCCAATCGGGCCGGCCAGTGCCGTGGCAGCGCCGCAGAGCAGGACGATGCCGAGGGCCGTGATGCCGCGGGTCAGCCCAACACGCTGGCCCAGGCCGCGGGCGAGGTCGTCGCCGAGGGCCAGATTGTTGAGGATCCGGCCCGCGCAGAGCACAATCGCGGCACCCAGCAGCAGGAACGGCAGGGCCGGGAGGATAAGGGACCAGTCGCGCCCGGCGATCCCGCCAACCTGCCAGAACCTGAAGCGGTCCAGGGTGTCCCGGCTGGAGACCAGGATGACGTTCATGAGCGAGAAAAGTCCCGCGCTCAGGGCCGCGCCGGCAAGGGCGAGCTTCACCGGCGTCGCGCCGCCCCTGCCGAGTGCGGCGATCAGATAGACCACGACGGCGGCACCCGCCGCGCCAAGGAACGCGAACCAGATATATCCAGCCAGAGAGGAGACACCGAAGACGTAGATTCCCGTGACGACGGCCAACGCAGCGCCGGCATTGATGCCGAGGATCCCCGGGTCCGCCAGCGGGTTGCGGGCCACTCCCTGCATTGCCGCCCCGGCGAGTCCGAGGGCGCTGCCGGCCAGCAACCCGAGTGCGGTCCGCGGAACCCGGGCGAGCACCACTGCGTGGTCACCGCTGGCCGGATCGAATTGGGTCATTGCCTGCCAGACGGTCTCAAGGGTCAGGCCGCGGGCCCCGATGCCGAGCGACGCCGCGGCCACGAGCACCAGCACGCCGACGGCGGCCAGCAACCAGAGCGCCTGCGGGCCCCGGACGGTCCGGTCCGGAGCCGTAAGTATCTCCGGGGCGGGCCGGGCGGCGGTGCTGGCCGCCGTCGTCGTAAGTGGGCTCATGGGACGCTGCCTACTTCACCGGGGCAGCGGCTTTGCCGGCTGCCGTCGCCAGCTGCGGCAGGAAGGTGTCGAGGGCCCAGGGCAGGCTCAGCGGAGATGACGCGGAGATGGACAGCGTTAGCGTGTTATCCGAGTCCGCGACCAGGGCACCGCTCTTGATGGCCGGGATCTGGCCGAGCAACGGGTCAGTTTTGATCGATTCGGCGGTTTGCGCGTCCGGGACCCAGGTCACAAAAAGGTCGGACGTGAGTTCGTTGGCTTTCTCCGCGGACCACGGGATGAAGAACTCCTTGGAACCCTGGGTATTGTCCGCCACCACGGGGGCCAGCTTCATGCCGATCTCGCTGAGGAATCGGGGGCGGTTGTCGTTGGCGGTGTAGACGTTGACGCCGTCGCCCTTGGCCGGCTCCAGGTTGCCGTAGATGAAGCTCTTGCCGGCCAGCTGCGGGTATTGGGCGGCCTTGGCCTGGATGGTGGCCTCGGTGTCGGCGATGAGCTCAGCGGCTTCCGCCTCCTTGCCGAGCGCCTTGCCGATGATGGCCGTGGAATCCTGCCACGAGGTGCCGTAAGCGACCTCCGGCTGGGCCACGACGGGCGCTATCTCGCTGAGCTTCTTGTAGTCCTCCGCGGTCAGGCCCGAGTAGGCGCCGAGGATAACGTCCGGGTTGAGCTTGGCGATCTCGGTGAAGTTGATGCCGTCCGCCTCGGAGTACTGCGCGGGAGCCTTCGCCGAGCCGAACCCGGCGCCGAGCTTGTTCAGCGCCGCGTCCTTCCACGGCGTGGACCCCTGGGCGTTGCCGCCCCATTCGTTCTTGGGCACTCCTGCCGGGACTACGCCGAGGGCCAGGGCGACGTCGTCGTTGACCCAGGAAACCGTGACGACGCGCTGCGGCTGTTCCTTGATGGTGGTCTCGCCGAAGGCGTGCTTGATGGTCAACGGGAAAGCGGCGCCGGCCGACTGTGCGGGGGCCTCCGCTGTTGTGGCGGCTGGTCCGGTGGAGCACCCGGTCAGGACCAAGCCGACGGCGGCCAGGAGCACGGCTGTCGCGCGGAGGGGGCGGCCGATGGTAGCCGGGAAGACTGCGAAAGCCACGGAACTCCTTAGGTAAGTGAAGTGAACCTAAGTAAGGCTAGCCTATCTTTGAATTAATTACGCAAGGTTTGCATAACTTAATTACCCTGATGTGGGTTCCGGCTGGAGCGGGGCTCGAAAACTGGACAGGAATCCGGGTGTTTGCGAGGATGGGCCGCACGGGTGAATCGGCACCGGTGCCAAAACTATTGGCTGCGATCTATCAGGGAAGTGAGCATGGGCATCCACATGATGACTGTTGCCACGGTTGGCGGGGTGGCCGCTCTGGCCTGCTACGCGCCCGCACAGTCGCCAGCCCTTCCCCGACAATCGGGTACCGCTGCGGTCTGATACCGCGGCAGCCCCGGTTCAAACCGGAGTCGCAGGCTGGCAAACGCCTGCCTGCCTTCCGTCCCGGCGCACCTTGGCCGGACCGGACCACCCGACTCCGAAAGTTTCCAACATGCAAAAAATCACTGCGCAGCAGATCCGCTCGTCCTTTATCAACGCAAGCCGGTCGGAAGCCTCGAAACTCAATCTGCCCCGGAACTTCGATGCCCTCGACTGGGAGAGCCTCGACTTTCTGGGCTGGCGCGACGGGAAGATGCCGCTGCGTGGCTATCTGGTGCTGCCCGGCCCTCAGGGTCCCGCCGGAATCATGTTTCGCGCCCCCGAAGGCGGGCCCAAGAAGAACCGATCAGTGCTGTGCGAGCTGTGCCGCGACATCTTCTCCAAGGACGATGTCCTGCTGTGGGTGGCCAAGCGGGCCGGGCAGTCCGGCCGCAACGGAAACACCGTGGGCACGCTGATCTGCGCCGAATTCGGATGCTGCCGCAACGTGCGGGTTGAACCTCCGGCCAATGAAATCAACCCGGACCCGGCCGCCGTCGTGCTGCGGCAGATAGGCGGGCTGGCGGCACGCACCGCCCAGTTCCTGGAGCGGGTCCAGGAAGCGTAGCACCGGCACGGGCACTGTGCCGTCAGCGCAGGACGATGTCCACCGGGTTTGCCTCGGAGCGCCACTTACCCTCGGAACCAGGGCCCGGGGCAATCACCGGCGCCGTCAGCACACCGGAACGGTTAGTGCGCTTGTCCCGCAGGATCTCGGTGACCGAGCCGAGGTGCCGGGACAGGTCGATCACGTTTTCCGGGGCGGCCAGGAGCAGCTGGAAGCCGAATTCATGTAGCGCCTTGATGCCGGCGCCCGCAAATTCCTCCGAGGCGAGCACAAAGGCTTCGTCCATCATCACCGTGCCGTAGGTGGTGAAGCCCTGCTCGGCGATGCCCAGCTGGTAACTCAGCGCCGCTGCCATAATGAACGCGGTGAAGCGTTGCCGCTCGCCGCCGGACATCGAGCCGGTGTCCGCGTGCATAAAGACCTCGGTCTTCACTGCGCGGTTCTTACCGCTGCCCTTCGCCGCACGCGGGCCTTGGATCTCGCGGTGCTCCTTGCACTGGATAAAAAGGTGGCCCCTGACGTCCAGCACCTCGGCACGCCAGCGCCGGTCCTCGGGGGTCTGCGAACCCAGCCGCTTCACAAGCGTTTCGAGCGACTTGTAGCGGCTGGTGAGCTCAACGTCGTCGTCCGGCTCGCCGGGCGTGCCGGCGGCAGGCGCGGCTGCCGTGCCCGGGCGGCTGTGCCGGACCTTGAGCGCGTTCTGGATCGCGTCTTTGAACTGCTTCGCCGTGGCCGGCAGGGTCTGCTTGATATCGAGTTCCAGGAAGCTGCCTTCGTGGAAGTTCACCTCGGAGAGGATGCCGTTCAGCGGCAGGATCCGGCTCGTGATGGAGCGGCGCTCCTCATCCAGCAGGTGCAGCAGGGTGCTGAAGGACTCATGCGTGCGCTGGTTGAAGAACTGCCGGAACTCGGCTTCCTGCGCGGGCAGTCCGTCGCTGACAATAGCGTGATAGCGGGCCTCGAACTCCCCCGCGGCCCCGATCGCGGTGCCGTGGTCCACGGAGATCGCGGTTCCCCATTCGCGGACAAAGCCCTCGAAGATCCGGGTGAGCCGCTCCGAGGTCCCCTGCCCCCGGGATTCGGCAGCGTGGAGCTCTCCGAGCAAGCGGGTCCGGACCTGGTTGGCAAGGTGGTCCAGCTCATGCATCTCCAGGACATCGCCGGCATCGGTGAAGTACGGTTCCAGCGCCGTGACAGTGGCCTCCGACGGCGGCGACTGAGCCAGCCGCTCCCGCGCGGCATCCAGCAGCGAATCGGCGCGGGAAAGTTGCGCGTCGACAGCCTTGTATTCGCTTTGCAGCACGGCCGCGGCCTCGGTGCTGGACTGGTGCTTGTGCCGGGCCGCCTCGATGTTGGCGCGCAGCGGTTCCAGGTCCGCCTGCGCGGCGAGGGCGTCCTTGAGCCGCTGCTCGATCCGGGCAAGTTCGTCCGCCGCGACAACTGCCGAGACCTGCTCCCAGGGGCGGTGGTCCTCGGTGACGCGGCGCAGGGCCTCTAGCTGCCGGTTCATCCCCTGGTGCGATTCTTCCCGGCTTTGCGCGAGCTCTGCGGCCTTGGCCAGTTCCTGCTGCAGGTCCTGGACCTGTGCGGCCACGAGCTCCAGTTTGGCGGCGTTGTCGAAGCCGAGGACATAGTCCTGCCGGGATGCGAAGCGGTCGTCCTTTTCCACGGTGTGGCGGTTGCGCTTTACCACCCCGCCCAGGCTCAGGCCCTTGTCCAGGCGGGCAAGTTCGTCCGGGTCCTCAACACACGGGTAGGCGAAATCGAGGGCGATCCGTTCCCGGATCCACTCGCCCGCGTCCGCTGCCGCACCCACGGCGAGGATGTCCAGCTTGGTGAGCAGATCGCCGTCGGCCGCGTCCTCGACGGCCAGCGCGCCGCCGGCAAGGGGCTTGGAGACGTCGACCGCGCGCACCGCACCGCGGACGGCATGGTCGTTGAGGTAGCGGGTGACGGCGGCGAAGTGCTCACCGGGAACCAGCAGCGTTGTGGCCAGACTGCGCAGCGCGCGTTCGGTGGCCGGGCGCCACCGTTCCTGTCCCTCGGTGAGGTCGATCAGTTCGCCGCCGAACGGCATCTGCTCCTCGGGAACGCCCGTGGCGGCCGCGATCGCGCTGCGGTTTTCAATGCTCGACGGCGGCAGCAGGGACTTGCGAGTCTTGAGTGACACCAGTTCCTGCTGGGCCGCGGCGAGTTCCCGCTTCCTGGCGGCGTGGCCGTCGAACGCCTCGAAGCGCAGTTCCTTCAGTATTTCGGCGTCCCCCGTCAGCTCGGCGGAACGCGCGGCGGCGTGTTGGTGGGCCTGCTCCCAGCCGGCCGCAGTCCACTGAAGTTCCAGTCCGGCCTCGGACAGCGTCTTGCGGGCTGATTCCTCCACCTGCTGGCGCAGTTTGAGCCCCACCCGGGCGTTGTCGAGCGACTGCTCAATCGCGGAGATTGCGTTGCCGCCCTGGTTGTTGTAATCCACTTCAAGCCGGCGCAACTCTTTGGCCAGGCCGTCCCGGATGCCGCGTTCGGCGCCAAGATCCCTGGCTTTCGCCTGGGCCAGGTCCTTGAACCGGACGAGGGTCTTCTCGTGCACGGTGACGGCCAACTGCTGCCGGTACGACTCGAATTCTTCGCCGGCGAGCTCCCGCAGCCGGTGGGCGTCGAGCAGGGACTGGGCATACTCCTTATTGAGGCCGGGGACCGGGGCCAGCTGGTCGCGCTGTTGCCGGACATCCTCAAGCCGCTGCCGGATGGACATCAGGTTGCTGAATTCCTCCACCACGTCATCCGACGCGGCGAGGGTAGCGGGTGCGTCCAAGACCTGGTCACGGAAAAAAGTGTTAACGCTGCCGCCGAGGCCCTTGCCGGCCTGGATGACGCGCAGCAGGGGCAGGGCCTGGTCCGAATTGATCCCAAGCAGGCGCCGGAAGCGTTCCGCAAAGGCCTTGTGCACATCGAAAACCTGGGCGTCGGGGAAGATCACATCCAGCGCCGACTTGGTGAAGCGTTTCTCCGCGATGCCCTCGATGGCCGTCAGGTCCAACGGTCTGTTGTCGATCAAGTAGAACCTGCCGACGCTGGACTCCGTGCCGTTTTGGGGCAGGTCGAACAGCGCCGACACCGTCACCCGGGTGCCCGCTGCGTTGTCGAATGTCAGGGCGACGGCGGACCAGGTGGCACCGGGTCGCTGGAAAGCACTGGCCGAGCCCTCCCCGACAGCTTTGTCACCCACCTTGCCGCGCATGTACGTGAACGTGGTGCGCTTGTCTTCGACGGCGCCCCCCGCCCGCTGGGCAGCGGCTTCGTTGGAGCGCGGCCTGGCATCAAAGACCCTGAGCATCGCATCGAACAGCGTGGACTTGCCGACGCCGGAATTGCCGGTCAGCAGCGTGCCGTTGCGGTCAACATGCATGGTGTGGGCGCCATGGAAGGTGCCCCAGTTCACCACCTGGACGAGGGCGAGGCGCATCTGGCCCGGGTTGGTGAGGTCCCCCATCGGCAGCATGGTCGCGATGCTCACTTGGCTTCCTCCGAGTCTTTGGTCATGCCCTTGTGGTCGCCTTCCGCGGCGCCACCGGACACATGCTCTGCATGCTCGCTCGTTCCTCGCTTAGACGCATGCTGCCGCATGTCCCCGGCGCCACCGCTGCTGTCAGTAACCGGATCGACGGCATCGCCGTCGTCCGAGTCATCCTCCCCCGGGCCTACCGCGTCGCCGTCGAACTCCAGCAGCGGCTCCGTGCCGGACGGGTCGGTGCTGGCGGCGACCAGGGCGTCGATTTGGGCCGGGATGTCGCCGATGTTCTCGAACGGGAGGGCCAGCGGGAGGGCGTTGGAGATCGTGTAAACCTCGTCCAGGCCGGTGGCCAGGAGGAGCTGGCGGGCCAGGAGTTTGGTGATGGCGCGGGTGACGACGTCGGAATCGCGCAGCGCGTCCTGCTGGCCGGCGGGCTGGTAGTGGGCCACCAGGTCGGCGATTTCCTCGCGCGTGATAGTAGGGTCGGTCTGGGCCGTGACATGGCGGTCCAGGAGCAGGCGCAGGCGCAGCAGGACGATGGTTTCGATGCGGCTGAGGGCCCGCTGCTGGCGCAGGATACTGGAGCGGGTGCCGCCGCCGATCGCTTCGGGGTCCACCGGTCGCAGCACGGCCACTTTTCGTTCGTGGTCCAGCTGAAGCGTCAGGAACAGTTCGGAGAGCCGGCTGCGCAGGATCAGCTGGTTGTCCAGCAGTGTGGTCCAGAGCTTCTCGTCCCGGCCGCCGTCGATGTACGGGCCCTTAAGGAGTTTCACCAGCGCCTGGCGGACCTTCATCGGAAGCACTCCGGTGTCCCCCGGAAAGAGCGCAGCGCCGTCGACGAAGGTGTCACGCGGGGTGACGGCGAAGGGATCTGCGGACACGTGCCGGGCGGGCTGCCCCGCCGGTTCCGCCGTCCCCGCCGGCCCCGCCGGTTCCGCCGGTTCCGCCGGTTCCGCCGGCCCCGCCGGTTCCGCCGGTTCCGCCGTCGTGTTTTCTTCAGTCATCTTCAATCCTTCTTGAGCGTGACGACCGGCAGGTACGCGGTGCGCGTGGAGCCGTCGATCTGTTCGAAGTCGAGAGTGTCCCAGGCCCCGCGGTCAAAGCCGGCGCCCACGTGCAGGGCGTGGGAGAGCAGGGCACGGATGGAGTTGATGTGGCGTTCCGCAGCCGGGAGCTGCTCCCAGGCCTCGGCCAGGGTGGAAGCGCCGTTGAACGCGGCGCGGATAGCCCCGGGGCTCGCTTTCGAAGTCCGCGGCGAGCGCACACGGTCCGAGTCGCTGAAGGCGATCGGGTCCGCCAACTTTGGCGGGGCCGCGAACTCGTCCGGGTCAAAGAGCTTGATCATGGCGAGGGATTCGAAGCCGGCGTTGAACAGCGCCGGGCCGGGGACCAGGCCGGGGCGTTCACGTTCGTACGGCAGCGAGCGGATGGCCTGCTCGGCCTCCCGGAGGACCTTGCGGAGCCGGACGGACTGGCGGAAATCGTCACTCTGGACATAGGTGTTGAGGCTTTCGCTGAGCTTGCCGTAGATCCGCTGGATCTGGCTGTGCTGGCTGCGCAGTTCGGCCACCAGGTTCTTCAGCGTCTCGCGCTCGTCCTGGCTGAGGTCGTCTGCGAACTGACGGCTAAGCACCTCCCCGATCGCCGAACGGAACCGCAGTTGTTGCTGCGGGTCCTCCAGGAACGCCGTGAAGGACCGGAACGTCCTGCCCTCCGGGCTCTGCCGAAGGCGCTTGTCCGCCGCCAGCACCTGCGCCATCGTGGCGCCCTTGCTGAGGGACTCCTCAATGATCTGGTTGCGGAGCTCGCCCACCAGCTCCTCAATACGGTCACGCATCTTCTTGTAGTCCGCGGGCAGGCTGGCTGCGAGGTCCAGGATGTTTCCCGCGGCTTCCACTGCCTCCTCGTCGTCCAGCAGTCCATCGAAGCCGCCCGAGCTGATGTCCTCGATGAGCTGGCGCCGCTCGCCGATCTCGTCCTCGAGGGACTCCAGCCGGGCGCTCTGATCCGGGTTCGTCTCGTTGGCGAGCTTTTCGACGTCGCCCAGCAGCGTACCGAGGCGGGAACCGTTGAGCGTGGAGCGTTCGCTTGAGAGGCTGTCAAGGAAGGCGAGGACGCGGGCCGCGGGTTCGGTGACCTCATACACGATCTGCCCTGACTGGTTCCGCCGGGTCAGGAAGTTCTTGCGGGTCCACTCATCGCCGAACGTCTTGCCGTTTGCGGTACCGCCGAGCCCCGGATCCTGGCGGCGGAGCTGCTCGAGGAAAGCGTCGACGTCGGCGTGGAACTGTTCCAGCGGGAGCTGCGGCCTGGTGCGGGTAAAGGAGGCCTGCAGCACGGCGATCACCCACGGTGCCGAACGGGTCAAGGCCCAGGCTGGCCCTTTGGTAAGCAGTTCGAGGTCCCGCAACCTGGCGCTTATTGCGTCGGCGGAGGACAGTGCTGAGCGGGTCATTCACTCTCCTTCAGCTGCCGCGGGACCTGGATCGGGCAGCGGATACGGAAAAACTGCCAGCTACAAGGTTAACGCAGGCCCCGGATTGCATCCATCGTGATGCGGGATCGTCTGGGGGCAGTAGATCTGCACGTCCGGACGGGCGGGCCGGAGCAAACCGTGCGGTGACCGCAACCGCTCCGTGACCTACGCCCCGGTAGCATTTCGATCCCGTATCAAGAACTCCGGCACGCGCGCCGGACTCTGGCGGGTCTCCGGCCCGAACCCTACGCTCGGGCTACTGATTCAGCCGATGCAAGGGTGCAGGGGGAAACATGCAGTTCGACCTCAACGCAGTGGAAACGGCAACGCTGGTGTTCATCGGAACGCTCGTATTTGCCCTGGTAATCACGGTGTTTATGATGATGGCGTCATTCGCGGCCCTGGTGCTGGTGGGGGTCGGCCGGCTCGCCTGGTTCATCGCAGGGACTCTCCTGCTGGGTCTTGTGCGAGGCATCAACCATGCCTGGGACCTGCTGGTTCATCATGCCTCCCGGGTAGAGCTGCCGGGCGACTTCGCCTCAGACATTGCCGCAGAAATGATGGGCCAACCGGCCCCTAGTACCGGGACCTACCCGCGGGTAGTATTGCGTGACAGCTGAAGGGTCCTCCACCCACGGCGGATCCAGGGCTCAAGCCGGTACCCCGGTTAGAGGAGATGCCCGATGAGCTCCGCCGTTGAAAATCCAGCCACTGGCAAACCAGCCGCCACGCCCGCCTCGGACGCCACAGCTCCACCTGCGGCGCTCGGTCCGGACGCTACTGCGGCCGACGCGCGGGCCATCAGCGAGGCTGCCCGTGAGTCCAGTTGGGACCGGCCCAGTTTCGCCAAGGGCCTGTACCTCGGCAGCTTTGACCTCAGCCTGATCCACCCGTGGCCGGAAGCCCCCGCGGACGACGTCGAACGCGGCGAAGAGTTCCTGGCCCGCCTAACCGAGTACTGCCGCACGATGTCCGGGCGCACCATCGAGCGCGACGCGCTGATTCCGGATGCGTACCTGAAGGGCCTCGCCGACCTCGGTGTTTTCGGCATGAAAATTCCCCGCGACTACGGCGGGCTTGGCCTCTCCCTGGTCTACTACGGACGGGCACTGGCGCTGCTGGGTTCCGTCCACCCCAGCCTCGGCGCCCTGCTCTCGGCGCACCAGTCGATTGGCGTCCCCGAGCCGGTGAAGGTATTCGGCACGCCGGCACAGAAACAGGAGTATCTGCCGCGCTGCGCCGCCGGCGCCGTGACCGCCTTCTTGCTGACCGAGCCCGATGTTGGCAGCGACCCCGCCCGGATGGGCAGCACCGCAGTCCCTTCCGACGACGGCGAGTCCTACCTCCTGGACGGCGTCAAGCTCTGGACTACCAACGGGGTGATCGCCGAACTCGTGGTGGTCATGGCGGTGGTTCCCTCCCGGACCGGTGCTGACGGCACGGTGCACAAGGGCGGAATCAGCGCCTTCGTCGTTGAGATGGATTCCCCCGGCATCACAGTGGAAAACCGCAATGCCTTTATGGGGTTGCGCGGAATTGAGAACGGCGTCACCCGCTTCCACCGGGTTTGGGTGCCGGCAGCCAACCGGCTCGGCCGCGAAGGACAGGGCCTCAAGATCGCCCTCACCACGCTCAACACCGGCCGGCTCGCACTTCCAGCGCTCTGCGTCGCCTCCGGGCGGTGGAGCTTGAAAATCGCCCGCGAGTGGTCCAACGCCCGCACCCAGTGGGGTCGCCCGGTGGGCCAGCACGAGGCCGTGGGCAAAAAGATCGCCTTCATTGCAGCCAGCGCCTTTGCCCTCGACGCGGTTTTTGAGCTTTCCGCCGAAATGGCCGACGCCGGGCAGAAGGACGTCCGGATCGAGGCGGCCCTGGCCAAACTGTGGTCCACCGAGATCAGCTGCCGGATCGCCGATGAACTGGTGCAAATCCGCGGCGGCCGCGGTTTCGAAACAGCGGACTCGCTCGAGGCCCGCGGCGAACGCGCCGTACCTGCCGAACAGCAGCTCCGGGATCTGCGCATCAACCGCATTTTCGAGGGATCCTCAGAGATCATGAAACTGCTGATCGCCCGCGAAGCCGTCGACGCGCACCTGACCGCGGCCGGAGATCTCGCCTCCGCGGACGCCAGCCTGTCCGACAAGGCCCGGGCCGCCGTCGGGGCCTCCGGCTTTTACGCGAAATGGCTGCCCAAACTGGTCGCCGGGGCCGGCATGGACCCGCGGTCCTACAGCGACTTCGGCAGGCTCGCGAAGCAACTTCGCTTCATCGAGCGGACCTCGCGGCGGCTGGCCCGGCAAACCTTCTACGGGATGGGCCGGTGGCAGGCCAAGCTTGAACACAAACAGGCTTTCCTGGGCCGGATTGTGGACATCGGGGCTGAACTGTTCGCCATGGCCGCGGCCTGCTCCCGGGCGGAAATGCTGCTGCGGACCTCCCCGGAGAAGGGCGCGTCCGCTTACGATCTTGCCGAGGCATTCTGTGAGCAGGCCCGGGTGCGGGTTGATGAATACTTCGACCAGCTTTGGCGGAACACCGACGAGACCGACCACGCGCTTTCCCGCACGGTTCTGGCCGGCGATCACCAATGGTTGGAGGCCGGCGTCCTTGACCAGTCCGAAGGGACCGGACCGTGGATTGCCGACGCCAGTGCGCGCGCGTCGGTGAAACCGAATCTGCACCGAAAGTACCGCTGACAGGAGACGACACCCAACGAGCAATAGTAAGCATCCTTGCTACCATGTTCTGGCCGTGATTAGCTGGTGGTGAGGCCCGCACGCCGGCCTCCGCCTGGCGGTGCCCGGCTCAAAAAATGAGTCCGGGTCATTCAGTGAAAGTGAGCAGTCCTCATGAGCAACCCAGCAGGCCCCGATGATCGCACTCCCCGACGCGCCCGTGACGAGGACACGCCCGGCAGCCAGAACGCCGGGATCCACGACGCCCGCCAGGATGCCGACCGCCACAACACCGTCCGCATCAACGACACCCAGGCCATCCCGACCGGCACCGAACCAGCCCGCAGCCGGCCCGTCACTGCCGTGCGCCACGACGCGACGGGGCATGAGACTGTGCTCGACGATGTCCCCACCCGCGAAACCGTGGTGGCCCGCGAAAAGGAGCAGTTCGGCGGCATCAAGATTGGTTCAGCATTCTTCGGCTGGCTGGCCGCCACCGGAATGGCCGTCCTGCTGACGGCACTGGTCGCGGCTGCCGGCACCGCCGTTGGCCTCGCCACTAATACGGACGTCAACGCTGCAGTCACCGCGGGCAACGAAACGATGGGGCTTGTCGGCATCATCGCCGTGCTGGTCATCTTGTTTGTGTCGTATTTCTCCGGCGGCTACGTCGCTGGCCGGATGGCACGTTTTAGCGGCGCAAAACAAGGATTTATGGTGTGGGTCTGGGCCCTCATCGCCGCGGTTGTCGTCGCCATTCTCGGCATCGTGGCGGGACAGCGGTACAACATCCTGGCCCAGCTCAACAGCTTCCCGCGCATCCCGGTCAACGAGGGCGAACTGACCGCCACCAGCGCCATCGCCGCAGTTGTGGTGGCCGCCGTGGCCCTTGTCGGCGCCGTCCTGGGCGGAACCGCCGGCATGCACTTCCACCGCAAAGTGGATCGCGCCGGGTTCACCCCGGTGGAACCGGTCGAGGAACGCTAGGCAGGCAATTTCGCCGGCACCTGCAAGCCGGTCATTCAGCCGAACTCGACGGCGTCAACGTAATACCAGCGGCGGTCGACCCGGACGAAGCGGCTGGTCTCATGGTGAACGCCGCGTCCGCCGTGGTGACGGAAATGGGCCTTGAACTCCACGATGCCCTCGGAGTCCAGCGGGCCACCGCGCCGGGTGGCGACGATGTCCAGCCGCCGCCACTGCAATCCATGATCCAGGTCCAATGCGGCCGGCCTGCTGTCCGGGTGCCAAGTCCGCAGCAGATAGCCCGCATCCAGCAGCACAAAAGCGCTATACCGGGAGCGCATCAGCTGTTCGGCCGTCGAGGCCTGCGCCGCGCCGCTGTGGAACCTGCCGCAACAGAGACCGTACTGCTCCCCCGAGAGGCACGGGCAGTTGTCCGTGAACGGGGCCGGACCGGGTTGGCCGGATCCGGGAGGGGCGGTGTCTGGGGGCGTCACAGTTTGTCCTTTCCAGGTTGCCGGACGACGCCGGCGAGGCTCCTTCCGACTATAGACTCAGGCCCGATGGTGCTGGCCGGGCCGGGTCCGTAACAGCTTCGACACGTCTTGGCGAAGACACCGCCTGCCTGCGTGTCCGGCAGAGAAAGTACGTATGGTTAAGGGGTGCCGTTGCCCGCAGCGCAGAGCGGGACGCGCCGCCGCAAGGCCAGCAAGGAGAGGTGAAATGGGAGATCCGACAACCATCGCCCTCAATCTGACGTTCTTCGGGACCTTGGCCGTTGCCTTTGTGATGACCTTCGGTCTCTTCCTGGCCTTTGTTGCCACGCTGGTGATTGCAGGCCTCGGCCGGCTGATCGCCGTGACCGTTATGGCCTTGGGACGCGCGCTCTTCAGTGCAGCAGGCAGAACCGCCGAACCGGTCGAGCACACCGGTCCGGTTCGCGCCGCCGTAACGATCCAGCATCGTCCGGCCCACCCTTCCGAGCCCGCCCAAGCGGCCGGGCCGGTAAGGACGGAACCTGCCCTATCAGCGGGCTGGGCTGACGCCGTCGCGCAGGCCGACGCCCGCGCAGCTGCCCGCGCCAAGGCGAAGATCGCGCCGGCCGTTAAGGTCACGGTCCGCGAACTGCCGGACCCGGCGGTCCCGGCATGTGACGTGCGTGCCGTAGCTCCGCTGGTAGAGTCCGCCACCGACCGGAACGGCCAGCTTGGGAGCGTCCCGGCCGCGTTCAAAAAGATCCCACTGCCTGCGCCTCAGTCGCTGCTGGACACTGGTTCGCTCGCTTCCGTTTCCGGGCGGCCTCCGCTGAAGCCGTTGCGCGCGTCCGTTTCCCGGCAGCCGAACGCCCGACCATCCGGGACCCAGTCCCAGAAGCGCAAGGCAAGCTAGGGCCTTACCCCCGGAAGCTAAGTCGGCTACGTTGGAACCCATGGAATTCAGATACCTCGGGAACAGCGGCTTCAAGATTTCGGAAATCACCTTTGGCAACTGGCTTACCCACGGTTCGCAGGTAGAGAACGAGGTCGCAACCCAGTGCGTACGGGCCGCACTCGACGCCGGCATCAGCACCTTCGACACGGCAGATGTCTACGCCAATACCGCCGCGGAGACCGTGCTGGGCAAGGCCCTCCAAGGCGAGCGGCGCGAGTCGCTGGAAATCTTCACCAAAGTCTTCGGCCCTACCGGCCCCAAGGGCCACAACGATCTTGGCTTGTCCCGCAAGCACATTATGGAGGGCATCAACGGCTCCCTTTCGCGGCTGCAGACGGACTACGTGGACCTCTACCAGGCACACCGCTTCGACTACGAAACCCCGCTGGAAGAGACGATGCAGGCGTTCGCGGATATCGTGCGGCAAGGCAAGGCCCTCTACATCGGCGTCAGCGAATGGACCGCCAACCAGATCCGCGACGGCCATGCCCTCGCCCAGGAACTGGGTTTCCAGCTGATTTCCAACCAGCCGCAATACTCCATGCTGTGGCGGGTCATCGAGGCCGAGGTGGTTCCGACGTCCGAGGAACTTGGTCTCTCGCAGATCGTTTGGTCACCGATGGCGCAGGGTGTGCTGAGCGGGAAATACCACCCGGGCAAACCCGCGCCGGAGGGCAGCCGAGCGACGGATTCCAAGGGCGGCTCGAAGATGATCGAGCGCTGGATGTCCAACGAGGTCCTCACCGGCGTGCAGCAACTCAAACCAATCGCTGACGAGGCCGGCCTGACCATGGCCCAACTGAGTATTGCCTGGGTCCTGCAGAACAAAAACGTGGCCTCGGCCATTATGGGCGCATCCCGGCCGGAGCAGATCGAGAAGAACGTCGCGGCCGCGGGCGTGCAGCTGGATGCCGGGATCATGGCCAAGATTGACGCCGCGATCGGCTCTCTCGCCGAGCGCGACCCGGCGCAGACCAAGTCGCCGGCGTCCCGGGAGGCCTAGGCCCGTGACGTGTACGCCCACGCTCGCCGTCACTGGTTCCACCGGGCACCTCGGCGGCATGGTGGCCCGCCACCTGGCCGACGCCGGCACCCCGCAACGACTGCTCGTCCGTGACCCAGCAGGGCCCCGCAGCTGGAACGCGCCGACGCCGCCGTCGTGACCTACGCCAACCCGGCGCTGGCAAAAGCGGCACTTGCGGGGGTGGAGACGCTTTTTATGGTCTCCGCCGCCGAGGCCGAAGACCGGATGCAGCAGCACTTCACCTTCGTGGACGCGGCTGCCGCAGCCGGTGTGCAGCACATCGTCTACACCTCGTTCTTCGGCGCGGCGGCTGATTGCGCCTTCACTCTCGGCCGGGACCATTTCGCCACTGAGGAACACATCAGGGCTTCCGGTATGGACTACACCTTCCTGCGGGACAACTTCTACCTCGATTTCCTGCCCTTGCTGGCGGGCGAGGACGGCGTGATCCGCGGACCCGCCGGGGACGGTTCCATGGCGGCCGTTGCCCGGGCGGATATTGCCCGCTCCGCCGTTACCGTGCTCCGGGACCCGTCCCTGCACATCAGCAGAACCTACGACCTCACCGGACCTGAGGACCTCTCCTTGGCCTCGGCCGCGGCACTTCTCACCGCCGGGACCGGCCGGACCATCACGTTCCACAACGAGAGCCTGGATGAGGCGTACGCCTCGCGCGCCTCCTACGGGGCTCCGGCGTGGCAGGTGGACGCCTGGGTGAGCACCTACACGGCAATCGTCACCGGTGAACTGGCCGGGCCGACGTCGGCCGTCCACGAACTCACCGGCCGCGAACCTTTGGGCCTGGCGCAGTTCCTGGCCGAGTCGCACGCGATCTAAGCTGCGGGACTGGGCCGGTGTTGACGCCGCACCCGGTCCTGCCGCGCCACTGACGCCTCCGGCGCAATCCAGCCACTGGAACAGTCCTGGAACTACCAGGGGATGGGCAATAACGTGGTGCAACGGATCAAGGTGACGGTCCAGTAGCAGGCCGTCCCCGGTTTAGTCCCACGTGGCACTGCCCCAATAGTCTTCGATCGCGACTGCTGAAATGCTGACAGTGTCCCCGGAGACGACCACCGCCTTATTTGGGGCCATAAAGCAGGCAAGGTTTCCGACGTCGGCAGGCGTTGCGGTGCGGTTCAGGTGGGCGGTCCTACCCCGCAGCAGCCCCCTTGCGGCACCTCGTTATTCAGCAGGCCCGCCGGCGTCCCGGAAGGCCCTGGGCCCGGCCGTTTCGACGGTTCGCTGAACACTCGACGCAGCACAACAGCAAAACCGCAGGAAACCGCCGCAGCTGCGGTTATGCTCAGCGTGACAAACATAAATCGTCGCTGTCAACGGCGCTACTTTGGGGGAAATTGTGAAGAACTTGTTTGACCTGTCATTTACTCGTTTTATCTCGCCATCCATCGCCAAGATCGTCTACATCCTGATCATGATCGCCTTAGGCGTGATGTACCTGGTTTTTGTTATCGCAGCGTTTAGCAGCCGCAGCCCCGTTTTGGGTCTGCTCGTTCTCTTGGTGATCGGGCCCCTGTTCGTCATCATTTACCTCGCGCTGGCAAGAATCGGCCTCGAATCCCTCGTAGCCGGTATCCGCACCGCGGAAAACACCGCAGAGCTGGTCCGGCTCCAGGGCGGAACGCCCGCCGCAGGAACCCACGGCGGGCTCCCTGCCGGGCCCAACTCGCCGCCGGTGTGGAATGCGCCGACCTCCCAGTCACCCGGAACGCAGCAGTACCCCGCCGGATACCGGACGCCGGAACAGCCGCCAGGGCAGTAGGGCCGGCATCTGGGGATCGGTCAGCTCACAAGGCAAGGGTCCCGCGGACAATGCTGACGCTGGAGTGCGCGGGATTCCCGTCAACCGGTTCGTCGGACACGTCCACGATCGGGTATTCGGCCAGATCCAGGCCCTCCGGCACGGAAAATGTGCCGGAGCCGGCGGTCATGACCCCCAGGCTCACCAGCCGCGAGAGATCCGGCGCGATCAGCCAGACCTCCTGGTAGCCGCGGGCCTCGTTTTTGTCGACCTGTACCTCCAGGGTGCGCTGCCCGTCCTTGGCCTCGACGACGCGGGCCGATCCGGTCGCGGAATGCCGGTCCACCGGAGTGAGTTCGGCCCGTGCCAGTGGGGTCACCGCCGACTGGTTCTGCTGTATGGACCAGAAGGCCCCGCCGGCCAGCAGCGCTGTGGCCGCGGCCGCAGCCAGCCACATCCCGGACCGGCGGATCCGGCCGAAGCGCCATCCGCCCGTCTGCTGCTCGCCGGTGCTTTCCGCCCGGGACGGGAACGGCGTCACGGACCCATGCGCCGGCGGTGGCTCAGTCGCTGCCACCGGGCGGGAACCCGGCGTCGGCGCGGACCACAGCGGGTCGGCAGCTACAGCGGCGGAAAGCCCCAGGACGCCGTGAATCCCTGCCCACACCTGCGGCCCCGGCGGCTCCAAGGCGACGATGGCCGGTCCGGGCTTGGCCGCCAGCACAGCGCGGCGGAGGCCAGAAAATTCTGCTGCACAACCAGCGCAGGCCCGGAGGTGGTCCGCGGCGTCGTCGCCGATCGCTTCGCCGAGGGCTAGCAGGCTCAGGGAATCCGGATCAAGATGTTGCACGGTCTACCTCCAATCGGCTTCTGAGCTGGGACAAGCTGCGGCGGATGTGGCTCTTGACCGTACCAAGCGGCAGGTCCAGTTTCTGTGAAATCTGCGAATGCGTCAGGTCATCGTAGAAGGCAAGCCTAAGGATTGATCCTTGCGGCTCGCCCAGTCTCTCCAGTTCCCCGTCCAGCAGCAGTCGGTCGGCCAGAACCTCCGCAGCCGCGTGCCCGGCCGCCTGTTCCGGGTCCGGGGAGCGTTCGACGGCGGCCAGTACCTTCCGGGCTTCCCGCATCGAGGCCGCTTCCGCGTCCGTGATCACGTTCCGGGTGATGCCCACGATCCACGCCGGCAGCCGCGCTTTCTTCGGGTCGAACGCAGACCGCGACCGCCACACCCGGATGAACACCTCCTGGGTAACGTCATCGGCCGCGGAGTTGTCGCGCAGCGAGCGAAGCGCCAGCGTGTGCACCAGGGGAGAGAACTGCCGGTACGCCTCTGCCAGCACAGTTTCGTCACCGGCGGCGAAAGATTCGGTGAGTTCCGGGTCCCAGCCGGAAGAGTCCTCGCGAGGTGCCAATCCCGGCTCCTTCCCGCTGTTGGTGGCGACGATGAGCCCTGCGCCTTGAATCATGCCGGAGCCGCCGTGACAATCACATTGTCACCGTAGTCCTGCTGTTCGTCCAGCCATCGGCCCCCGCAAGTCACCAGTTTCAACTGGGGCGGACCGTCACGCCGGAAGATGGAAACGCCGTCGAACGCGTCTTTGGCCATAAGTTCGACCCCGGTCACCCGGAACGTTAGGGCTGCCGACCCTTCGCGCTGGACCGTCACAATGGTGCCGGGCGCGAGGGACTTTAGTTGGGAAAAGGGCGCCGAGTCGGAGGTCGTGTCGACGTGTGCCGCAAGCACCGCGGATCCGGCCGCGGCCCCGGGAGCCGGGCCGTAGCGGTACCAGCCAGCCTCGTCGAACGGATCCGGGATCTCCATGGCCCCGTCGGGGCTGACACCCACCTGCACGATCGGCATGTTGATGGTGGTTCCCTCCACCGTAAGGAATCGGGGGGCCGGGTCCTTGGGCGCCCGGACCAGTGGGGTTGCCGGCCGGACCGGAATAGCTGAGGTGGGGACTGCAGGAGTCGCAGCCTGTACCGGCGGCGGGGGCTCCAGGCTGGGTCGGCCCGCGTCGGGGACGGACGCCTCCATTGCGGCGCTCTCCGTTGCCGGGCTCTCCGTTGCCGGGGTTAACGGCGCCACAACGTCCTGCGGAGCGGCGCACCCCGCAATCAGCAGGGCCATCGTGAGGGCGGCGGCCGCGTGTCGCGCGGCTGGGCTCCTTTCGGCTGTCCGCTGCCAAGGAGCCGACGATCCCCCGGCGCCCTCCGCCGTTGTCGTGCGCTTCATGACCGTCCTCCTGACGTGGTGAGACCCGGGCCCCGGCCGCCCGGCGGGTAGCCGGGCGGCCGGGGTTTGTGGTTGCGGCTTAGCGGGTGCGGTGGAACACCGGCTGCCTGCGGGACAAAGCGACGCCGCCTCCCAGCAGCAGGAGGATCACAACACCAATGCCTGCCATCGCGGCCGGCTGACCGTTTGATGCGGTTCCCGCGTCAACGGCACCGGAGCGTCCGCCGGGAACGCCGGCGGGGGCGGAATGCAGTCCTTCAATGTTCTGCACGGCCAGAATCAGGTTCTTGTCCGCGAGGCTGCCCCAGGCGTACACGATCGTGTGGGTGCCCTCCGCAACCGTCACATCGGCCGGACCAATCACCGGAGCCGTGGTCCCGGCGGCAGCAACCGCAACGGACAGGGTGCCGGGATCCAGCGTGAGGGTCTTCTCATTGGGGTTGGCCAGGCCGGAGATCACGGAGGCACCACCGGCGAGGATGTCCACGGCCGGCGCCGCTGCGGTGTGGCGGACAGTGAGCTTTCCCTTACCGGGCTCCAGCCGTGAAACGTCGTTCGTGAAGAAGTTAGCCGTCGGTTTCCCCCCTGCGTCAAGGTTTGCGACGGCCGTGTAGTTGCCGCTGGCAGCGAGGGTAACCTTCACGGGTCCGATCACAGGGGCGGAGGCATCCGCGGCGTCTGCGGCGGTGATGGCGAGGTCATAGTCGCCGGCCGGAAGGGCCAGCGGACCGGCCAGGGTGCCCGGAGCGAAGTTGTCAAGGGTCCGTTCGCCGTTCACCCAGACGTCAACAGTAAGTCCGGGAACGCCATGGAGGACGGAAAGCTGGGCGTCGGACTCGGCGGCCTGGGCGGGGCCGGCAAGGGTGAGAGCTGCCGCAATTACTACGGCGCCCGCTGCGAAAATCCTGGTACGCATCTACATCTCCTTCAACGGCCCGCCGGGCGGGCGATTTTTGCTTACACACCTACTACCGGCGCACGGGGCCGTTTGGATGCACATGCATGTAAACAATTTTTTTGAAGGAGGTCGAAAGCAGCGTCGAAGCACGGCCAACACCATGGCGGCGGTTTCGGCATAGCGGCCGGGCACTCCGGTGGACTTCCCGGCCGCTGCGTCGAGTGTCCCGAAACGGACTGGGGTCCCGGAATGGACTAGTGGCTCGGCCGGTTGTCTTGGCTCGCTGGGACGGTCGGGCCCGCCGCGGCCTCCGGTCCGGCTGGAGTCTCGCGTTTTTCCGGGCCGCGGGCTGCCGGCCCACCGATGCCGTAGAAGCCCTGCCCGCCATTTGTCGGCCGGGCATTTGTCGGCCCGGCGGGATCGCCACCGGGTGCACCGGGCCCGGCGGGATCACCACCGGGTGCACCGGGCCCGGCGGGAGACCATGCCGGGGGTATCGCGGCGGTGTCACCCGGATCACGCGGCCCCGAATCCAAATGGAAAGGCGGGTATTCATCCCGCATCAGGGAAACATAGGCCCAGACGCGGTAAATCCAGCGGTTGAGCCCCAGCAGGAAATCGAAGAGCCCCCTCGCGTACGCCCCTGTGAACAACAGGACCACTCCGGCGATGAGAACCAGCAGCCCAAGCAGCGACACCCCTACGCCCACCTGCGCCCAGCGACCGTCCCGGTAGACCCACGTCTGGGCAGTTCCGGTCAGCAGAGCCACGATCAGCAGGTGCGGGATGGCCAGGAGCCAGGACTTCACGAGCACCAGGCCGCGGGACAATTTCTCGGGATAATCGACGTCGAAGTCCGCCGGGTAGTCCGTGCGCTCCAAGGTGAACGGCGGATAGATATCCGTGCCGAGCGCCGCGTAGGAGTAGAAGGCCACCCGCCAGCTCCAGCGGAGAACGCCGACGTTGAAGTTGAACAGCGAGCGCGGGTAGCGGCCGGTAAAGAGGATCGCGAACCACGCCACGATCGTGACCACGCCAAAGGCAAACCAAAGGAAAAAGAGCACAATGAAGTGCGGGATCGCCAGGAACCATTTGAACAGCCACAACCACCGGGACAGCTTGGGGTCCAGATAGCCGCTGAGCCGGGCCGGATAGACGGCGGCAGATCCCGGCGGGGCACCCGCCGCCGCACCGGCCGCAGGGAACTGGGGGGCTGCCGCTCCGGCCACCGCCCAGCTCTGCCCGGGCATCGGCGGCGGACCACCCCGACCCAAACCGGCGGCGCCAAGCACTATCAGCGGAATCCCGATCAGCAGAAATACAACCCCGCCGATCAGGAGACCGACGAAGACTGGCCACAACAGCTCGGAGCGGGCTCCGGCCTTTAGCTCAACGGCCGTCGGAGGGCTGGCGTCCGCGTTCATAATCACCACAGCCCAGCTACCGGAGCGCAGGTCCCATTCCAGCTGCTGCTCCCCCGCACCGGTAGCAGAGGCGGCCCAAAAGCTTTGGTCCGCCGGCCGCGCCGGAACGTTGGCCCCGGCCACACTCCGGTACTCCACCCGGAAAGGGTTGAATCGGACATCGGTGATCTCCGCATGGCTGACACCGTCCAGGTAGGCCGCCACGTCGCTCCGCGGCCCGACCCCGATGAAGATGTCCTTGCCGGACTCCCCCGAACCGCTCAGCATAAGGCTTCCGACCACGCCGACCGGAACGGCATCGGGCACTCCACGCTCCGTCATGATGTCCAGGCGGGGTGTGGTCAAGGCGTAGCCGCTCGTGGCGTACCGTTCCGAAGGCGTGGTGAAGTACCCGTTGTCGCGCTGGACATAGTTGCCAAAGCCCGCGGCGCCTGCTCCGGCCAGCAGCCCCAGCCCGAGGAGGGCGCTGAGCGTACCCAGCACCAGCATGACGATCCGGCCTGGTCGCATGGCCGCCATCCTTTCAGATCACTCGGATAACCCTGCTCAGACAACCAGGGCTTTTATGCCGTGATGACTACTTTGAGCGCCTTCGTCTCTGCGGCACGGGCAAACGTGTCGTAGGCCTCCAGGAACTGGTCGAACGTGAAGTGGTGGGTGGCGAACTTTTCCGCCGGAACCTTCTTTTGAGCCACGAGTTTGAGGAGCATCGGGGTGGTGTTGGCGTTGACCAGGCCCATGCTGATATTGATGTTCTGGATCCAGAGGCTTTCCACGTGCAGCTCCACAGACTTGCCGTGCACACCGACGTTGGCCACGTTGCCACCGGGGCGCACGATTTCAGTACACATGCTGAAAGTCGCCGGGATGCCGACCGCCTCGATCGCCACGTCAACACCCTGACCATCGGTCAGCGCGAGCACCTGATCCTTCCAGTCCGGGTCGCTGGAGAGGACAACGTCGGTGGCGCCGAACTCCCGGGACTTTTCCAACCGGTTCGCGTCAAGGTCGACGGCGATGACGGTGGCAGCTCCGTAGAGACCGGCGGTGGCGATGGCGGCGAGGCCTACCGGGCCCGCGCCGACGACGGCGACCGTATCGCCGGGCTTGACGCGGCCGTACTGCACCCCGATCTCGAAGCCGGTAGGAAGGATGTCGGAAAGCATCACTGCCTGTTCATCGGTGACGCCCTCGGGGAGCAAATGAAGGGAGTTTTCGGCGTAGGGGACCCTGACGTATTCGGCCTGGGTGCCGTCGATCAAGTGCCCAAAAACCCAGCCGATGCCGGCTGCACCCTCCCCGCCCATACAGTGCGAGTAGAGGCCGGTCTTGCAGTTGGCGCAGTGGCCGCAGGACTTAATGCACGAGATGATAACGCGGTCGCCCACCTTCAGGCTGGTGACCGACGAGCCGGTTTCGGTGATGGTCCCCACGCCCTCGTGGCCCAGAATCCGGCCTTTGGTGACGGCAGGGACATCACCTTTGAGGATATGGAGGTCTGTCCCGCAGATCGTTGTAGTGTCCACTTTGACAATCACATCGCTGGGATTCTGGATCTTGGGATCGGGGACGTCGGTCCAGGACTTCTCTCCTGGACCGCCATAAACGAGGGCTTTCATGCGTTCTCCTTGATTGTGGTGACGGCCGGTGGATTGGCCACGAGGTGCCGGCACGGTGTGAACGAAGCGTCTTGGACGGCGAAAGTGCCGCCACGGCTTACCTGCTGCCCGTGGGGCACGGAGATGCATACCTCCCGCGCAGCCCGTGGGCAGGACGCTATTCCTTCCCAAGGCTCGAGCGGGACCCGGACCACCCATATGCAAGCGGTTCATCCCCCAATGCCCGCGCAGGAACCGCTACGAATCCAGCCTCGCCGGTACCCGGTTCCCGGGTAAGGGGCGAAAGTCCCGTGTCCGGCCCGACCCCTGGCAGCCAGCGGCGGCGGAGGGCCCGGATTGGCGCATTGCGCTCCGGCCCATACCCTGTGTCCTATGCCCGAGACTGCTGACGTTCCCCGCAATGACCTCGTTCTCGCCTCGGCGCGCTTCCCCGGCGGGACGACGCTGTATGACCTGCACCTAAGCGGCGGGGTGGTGGCGCGGATCGCACGCGCCGGACTGCCGGCTGTCGCTGCATCCCGGGTGGCGGATCTGGGCGGCCGCTACCTTATCCCGGGGTTGTGGGATGAACATGTCCATATGACCCAGTGGGCCCTCGCCGCCAACCGGATCGATCTCGCCGGCGCCGCCTCGGCGCATGCGGCAGCCGACGTCGTCAGTTCCCGTCTCGCCAGCCATAGCGCTGGCGGCATGACGGTGGTGGGCGTCGGCTTCCGCGACGCTCTCTGGGCGGATGTGCCCAGCCTGGAGCTGCTCGACGGCGCCACCGGGGGCGTGCCGGTGGCGCTGCTGAGCCACGATCTGCACTGCGTCTGGCTCAACAGTGCGGCGGCTCGCCGTTATGGCCTGACAGTGGACGCCTCAGGGCTGCTGCGCGAGGAGCCGGCCTTCGAACTGACCCGTGAGCTGGGCAACCTGCCCGATGCCGTGGTGGATGCCTGGGTGCGGGGGTCGGCGCAGGCTGCGGCCGCGCGCGGGATCGTGGGGATTGTTGATTTCGAAATGACGTGGAATGCCGGCGTCTGGCGGCGTCGCGTTGCGGCCGGCTTTGATTCGTTCCGGGTGGAGGCCGGCGTCTATCCGCGGGATCTGGCCCGGGCCATTGCGGAGGGGATGCGGACCGGGCAGGAACTCGACGGCGGGGCGGGCCTGCTGCGGGTGGGCCCGTTGAAGGTGCTGATCGACGGCTCGCTGAACACCCGCACCGCCTTCTGTGTGGACCCTTACCCGCACGGCGGCCGCGGGCTGCTCACGGTGAGCGAGGCCGAACTGCTGGAACTGCTGGTCCGGGCCAAAGAGTCCGGCTTTGTCCCGGCCGTGCACGCAATCGGCGACGGCGCCAACGAGGTGGCTTTGAATGCCTTCGCCGCGGCCGGGATCGCCGGGCGGATCGAGCACGGCCAGTTCGTCCGCGGCCAGGACTTCGCCCGCTTCGGCCAACTCGGCCTGACGGCGAGTGTCCAGCCCGCCCATGCCCTGGACGATCGCGATGCCGCCGATTCCAACTGGGCGGGGCGCACCGACCGGGCATTCCCGCTCCAGTCGCTGCTGTCCGCCGGTGCGACGCTGGCGCTGGGCTCCGACGCGCCAGTGGCTCCGCTGGAACCGTGGACCGCAATGTCGGCGGCCACCACACGGGCGCGGCAGGACGGTCGAGACCCTTGGCACCCGGAGCAGGCACTCACACGGCAGGATGCCCTGACGGCGTCAACACGAGGGCGGGGCAGGATCCGGGTGGGGGATCCGGCGGATCTCGCGGTACTCGAAGGCGACCCGCTGGCGGTATCCGATGCTGTCTTCGCGGCGATGCCGGTGGCTGCAACGCTCGTGGCGGGGCGCTTTACGCACGGCGGGGCAGCCTGGAGCTAGCTGCCCTTGACCCGGGCCTGGACCAGGTTGGCGTAGGGCAGCCGTCCGTACTGATCAACAAACGCGGCGTGGTGTCCGGCCTCGGCCGCATGGAGCTGCTCAACAGGCAGCTCTTTCCACGCGACGACAAGCGACCCGGCGGCGGCGAGCTGCCAGATCAGCCGGCCGTCCCAGTGGCCGGGTGGTTTGCCGATGCCGAAGTCGACGAATTCCTGGATCTGCCGGCGCAGTCCGCGGTTGCCCTTGCTGCCGGGGCCGGCCTTCCCCATGTAGAGGACGTCGGCGCCGTCGACCCATTCGGCAGCGAGCGCTTTCGCCGTCAGGGTGGGGTCCTTCTTCTTGAAGATGCCGGCCGTGCTCTTGGCCAGGAACTGATGTCGGAAGCCCTCCGGCTGCAGCACGGCGAAAATCCCGGGTTTCTGCGGGATCCGGTTGATATCAAGGTCTCCGAGCGGGCGGAAACCGGTGAACCCGTCCTGTTTCAGTGTTTGTCTGTTGATCGGCATGGGTTCCTTGGATCGGGGCGAGGGTGTGGTTTTACGAAGTCGTCTGCACAAGCTTCCCCGAAAGCACGGGGGTTTGCAGCCGGGTATGGACATCTGGTGTCCGAAGTCCCCTGCACAAAGCGTCACTTTGGTCAGGAGTCGCCTGCCCAAAACGTCAGGGTACCGCGCGGCCCGAGTAGGCCTTCTCCGGAGTCTCTGTGTCAGGGTCTAGCGAGGCGTTGAACGAGGGTGTCGGTGCAGGTCCTGGTATGCGGCGGGAAATTGAGCGCCCATGCCGCGCCGAACCGATGTTCACGATGTGCCGGCTCGCTGGCTCGCTGGCTCGCTGGCTCGCTGGCTGGAGAAGATCACGTGGCCGGCGCGGCGCGCTGGATGGCCCGGTAGACGGTGGAGCGGGCGACGCCAAAGAGTTAGGCGATCTCCGTTGTGGTGTGTGTGCCGCCCCGATGGAGGCTTACGAGGTGCGCTTCCCGCTTTTTGGAGAGTTTGGGCTGTCGGCCTCGAAGCTTGCCTTTGGCCTCCGCCAACGCCATGCCTTCGCGGGTCCGGGCGCGGATGAGGTCACGCCACCGAGGCATTCGTATGCAGTGGCATCACCCACCAGGCCGACCAATCGGTCGAAGGACAACAACATCGCGTAAGGCTTACGGTGAGTCAGACCCCGTAGGTGATGCCACCTATATCCTCACTGGCTTACGGGCAGCACGCGAGCCTATGCCACACTGTCGGAATGACGCCATAGACAGTTTCGCCGCGACAGCCTGCTGCGTTGCGCTGACCCGCGTCGGGCAGTTCATCGACCTCTACGCACCATTCGGCCTCGATGACACCATCGCCATGCATTTGAAACCGAACCGCCGCCTGGCTCCACGCAGCGTCTATGAGACCAAGGCGAATCAGTACCGGGCCAGATGGCCACAGCTCACCGCCGATCCGTGGGAGCCAGGACCGCCATCGCGCCAGTCCGGGTGAAGGATCGATGGGCGCTATCACGGCATGATCGTGTAACGACCGACTTCCCCTCGTTTCGTCGTGACGATACCGTCGAAAACACCGCCGCAGCGTTCTATGGTCTTCACCGAGGGAACGTTGTCCACAAAGCAGGCAAGCAGAACTCGATTCATGCCGCGGACCTTGGCAACGCCGCATGCAGGGCAACCGAAGGACGGACGAGCAGAGACATAGTCCAACGCTACCGTTCACGAGCGACCCGGTGAGGGACCCCTGCTGGACGCCGTCACTCCGTTGGGTCTTAGCCGCGGACCAGCCGTATTTCTGGCAGCTCACCCCAGGCCCGTGCCAGGACCTTGCGCGCCCCGTCCGGACTGAATCCTGACTTTCGGTAAAAGGCTCTGGCGCGCTGGTTGTCCTCGAGTACCCAGAGGTATGCGGGAGCGTCGCCGATGGCCGCTTCCATAAGTTGGGTGCTGAGACCCGAACCGTAGGTACGGCTCAAGGTATAAATCCTATAGAGCTCCGGGATGCCCACCATATCCGAGTCCCGTGCCGGGCCGGCGTCTGCCAGCCCCACTACTTCGCCGGTCTCGTCATGAGCTACGAGCCGGGGTCTTTGCTGGCCAGAAAAGGACCGCGCTGGTCTATACGTTCCCCAATGCTGTCCCGGTGGCTGGCAAAGAACGTCGATGGAAACAGGTGACCATAGCATTCCTCGTGTGCAACGGTGTGCATCCTGACTATGGCTTCAGCATCAGCAGGCGTTGCTTGGCGAATTCTGTAGGGCATCTTGCCAGCTTAACGAAACAACCCGGTGAGGGACCGGCATATCGGACGGGGTGCCGGGTAAGCCTCCCGGTTGACGAACATGGCCTGTGCGTAGGCTTGGTGCGTGATCATGCATGAGAGTCAGCTCAGTCTGGGCAGGACGGAAGCTGTGCGGCTGGTGCAGGGGCTGTTTTCCTCGGTCTCCGAGCCGGAAGTAACCGCGGTCGAGAGTGCCGGAACGGTCAATTACCTATACCGGGTGGGAACGCGGTGCGCCGCCAGGTTCCCGATGCAAGGCGGGGATGCTGACGAAGTCCGCGCAGTCCTTCTTGCGGAACACGCTGCAATGCGCGAGTTCGCCGCAGTGAGCACTGTTCCGTCTCCGTTGCCTGTTGCGATTGGTGAGCCAAGCGCCGAGTATCCGCTACCCTGGTCCGTCCAAACCTGGATCGAGGGCGAAATTGCGACCCCGACCTCGGTCGCGTCGTCGACATCCTTCGCGGTGGACCTCGCAGCGCTCATAGCGAGCCTTCGCCAGGCGGACACCAAGGGTCGCTCGTTCTCCGGCGAGGGCCGCGGAGGCAAGCTGACCGCGCAGGATGAGTGGGTCGCGCATTGCCTCCAACAGAGCGAAGGACTCCTGCCGGTGGGTCGGCTCCGCCGGGCCTGGTCATCGCTTAGGGCGCTCCCTCGTCACGGTGACGACGTGAGTCCCACAAGGATCTCATCCCAGGAAATGTGATCCTCGGCGCCGGCTGCCTCGCGGGCATCCTCGACACGGGTGCCTTCGGCCCCGCAGACGCTGCCCTGGACCTCGTTGCCGCGTGGCACATGCTCGACTCCAGGAGACGGGACGCCCTCCGCACCAAGCTCGCGATCGGGGACCTCGAATGGAGACGGGGCGCCGCTTGGGCCTACGAACAAGCGATAGGGCTCGTCTGGTACTACGCCGACTCGAATCCCGCGATGAGCGGACTCGGGAGGAGCACACTCGATCGCCTGCTCGCGGACCCGACCTTGGGCCTGTAAACCGATGGTGTCCCAGTCAGGGATGGCGGTTTCAACGGGCAGCAGGCTAAGCCATGCAGAAGGTCACTCATCGGTGTTCCTGCTGGGGGCCGACGACGGAACCTGCGGTGCCGGGTATGCATTTCTCACCCACTCGGAGCCTCATAATAGGACGACGCTAGGAGAGTCTTATTATGGGCAGTGCAGACAATCACGTTGGCAACCCGCGCGGCGTTCGGCAGGGGTATCCACGTGCGCGGCGGCGGGCTGCTGATCCGGCGCGCCCCCAGGCTGGCTCCCGAGAATCCGAGATCCGCTTGCAGGTGCTGAACGCAGCGAGCGATCTGGTTGACCGCCTCACCTATGACGAGGTCACCATTGATGCCGTAGCCAGGGCCTCGGGGGTGAGTAAGTCAACCCTGTACCGTCATTGGCCCTCGCGGCGTGTGTTGGTATTGGAGGCCTATACGTACAAAACCAATCTGGTGACCCACGTTGAGGATACCGGGGACGTTGGGCATGACTTGTATGCCTATCTCGTCGCACTGTCAAGGTGTCTCGACGAGGGGGAAACGGCCTCGACGGTGGCAAACCTGCTTGCCGAAGCCATCCGCAATGCTGAGTTTTCACGCCTGTATCGGCAGACCCTATTGTCGGAGTGCCGGCAGGGTTTCCGGGCAATTCTGGAGCGGGGCCGGGGCCGTCGGCAGATCCGTGACGACGTGGACCTGGGGATGGTAATCGACGCGGTGTACGGCGCAATTCACCACCGGCTCGTCGCGACAGGAGAACCCATCGAGGCCCCCTTCCTGCGGCATCTGAACGAATTCATCATTCTAGGCTGCGCGACACGTCCGTATCTCGAGTCGCACTGACGTACCCAGACGCAGTTTCAAGGTGGAACGTTCAGTGCCATTTCGTTTCATTTCTTACTCCTGGGCGTGGCGCTGGATCGATAGTTGAAGCAGCGCCGGACCAGGCGCTCAGGGACTATGAGAAGGATCGAACCCATGACCACCACCGCAACGGCACCGCGGACAAATATTGGCAGCAAGCACCCCGAGCTGTACGAAACAGTCGCCACGATGGCAATGACGTCGGATCAGGCGGCCCTCGCCGAGGGCCTTTCCCCGCTTCTGATCGAACTGGTCAAGATCCGGGTTTCCCAGATCAACGGGTGCGCATTCTGCCTACGCATGCACACCACCGACTCCCTTGCCAAGGGAGAGAGCCAGGAACGGCTCAGTGTACTGCCCGCCTGGCAGGAGACAAGGTACTTCGATGAGCAGGAACGCTCGGCCCTGGCCTTGGCCGAATACATCACCATGATCAGGGACGTCCACTCGAACGTGGACCTGTACGAATCCGCTGTAGAGCACCTGACTCCGGGCCAGGTGTCGGCCGTCTCCTGGGTGGCGATGTCGATCAACACCTTCAATCGCATCGCTATCACTAGCTCCTTCAAGGTCGGACCCACAAAACAACGCTGAGCAGCGAGCCCAAGAACAAAACCCAGGCGAGAACGGGACCGCCCAGTCGTCTCCCCGGTGAAGGCCGGATTCGAGTCAACCGGCTTCTGGTATACGTCCTTTTCGACCGCGGTCACGGTGGCTTCGATCGAGGTGGCGGGTTGGAGGCGAACGTCCACGTCAAGGAATTAACCGAGGAGTACCTCGCCTCAACGGCGCCAGTCACAAGCCGCGTTCCGGGCACCTGCGGATGGCTGGCAGCTAGACAGCATCGCCTCATCCCGTACACCGGGGCGTCGTGCCGATGTCATCGCCGAGGGCGAAGGCCCGCGCCCGCATGCCAGTGAGGATGTAGTTGGCATCATCCATTGGGTCTGACTCACCGTAAGCCTGACACGATTTTGTTGTCCTTGGATCGATTGGTCGGCCTGTTGGGTGGTGTCATTGCATGCGAATGGCTGGGTGGCGTGACCTCATAGGAGCGTGCGTTCAATGCGCCCATCACCGGCTTGTCCGTCCCACTCGAGCATCGTGTGCCAACTCAATGAACGCGCGAGGGGGAGCCCTCCGCCGACCGGGGCCGTCCCAGCGACGCCGCGCTCGAGCGCGTCAGCCGCTTCGTCGACGACCAGCTGGCGGCTCAACCCGTGAAGGCCGCGCTCGTCTGAACAAATGGCACCGGTCGAGTCGCGCAGCTCGCGCTAATGGGCCGCATCCCAGGCAGTGGCTGCGTCATCGATGGCAGCCATGTTCAATTCGGCCCACTCCCGCAGCGCCGCAATGGGATCGCACAACGTGATACCAAGCTCCGTCAAGGCATAGTGCACGCGCGGCGGCGTCGTCGCTTCCACACGACGGGCGACCAAGGAGTCCCGCTCGAGGCTTCGGAGAGTCTGGGCGAGCATCTTCTGCGACACCCCGGGCATCCGCCGCTTCAACTCCGCGAAGCGCACCTCCGTCGGCCACTCAGCGCCCAGCACCGTGATCGCCATTGCGACCCATTTGCCACCGATCCGGTCGAGAAGCTGGCGAGTCGGGCACCGCGGGTCGAAAAGATCGCCACGTCGCCCGACGGCGGTTACCGCCAGGTGACCAGGTGCGGTCAAAGTGCCGTCTTCCAAGCTCACGTCCAGTCTCCTACCGTTTGGTAGTACCTCATAGTAACCGCGAATGGAGTCCCTCATGCCCGAATTGACCGAAACGATGATCGCCACGAACGGAACGCGCCTCAACGTGGCGATCTCCGGAGAAGGGGCGCCGATCGTCCTACTGCACGGCTTCCCGCACACCTGGAAGGTCTGGTTCAAGATGATCCCGACCCTCGCCGAGAAGCACCGCGTCATCGCGCCCGACCTCCGGGGACTCGGCGCGAGCGACCGTCCAACTTCCGGATACGACGCACGGAACATCGCCTCTGACATCCGCGGGCTGCTCGACGCACTCGACGAAGGCGCTGCAACGGTGGTCGCCCTGGACGCGGCCGTGCCGCCCGCCTTCATGCTCGGCCTCGAGCACCCGCACCGCGTGACCCAGCTGGCACTGATGGAAGGCACGATCGGCCGGCTCCCCGGAGCCGAGGGCTTCTTCCGCGCTGGCGCCCCGTGGTGGTTCGGATTCCACGCCGTCCCCGGTCTGGCCGAGGAGGTCCTGCTCGGTCACGAACCCAGCTACATCGACTTTTTCCTCCACAGCGGGACGGCAAGGGGCCGTGGAGTAGGAGACTCACTCCGCGACGAATTCGTCGCCGCGTACACCGGGCGGGAGGCGCTGCGCGCCGCGTTCGAACACTATCGCGTGATGCCAATCAACGCTGACCAGATCGCCAAGGCGATCAGCAGCGCGCGGCTGAGGGTCCCGACCATCGCGATCGGCGGCGGAGTCGTCGGGCCGGCACTCGCAGGACAGCTCGAAGCCGTGACCGATGACCTCCGCAGCAATCTCCTGCCGGACGTCGGGCACATCATCCCGCTCGACGCGCCAGAGGCGCTGCTGAACATCCTCGCCCCAGCTCTCATCAGCTGAAGGCGTTGGGCACCAGACCCTTTGCCCTCTGCAACAACCAGCCTGGCGGACTTCGCATCCATCTCGAGGAATGCCCGGAACAACACCTGTACGTTCAGTCCGAGATGACGGAGATCGACGGGATTCCACGGCACTAGGCGGCGATACTGAACGCCGATTCCGCGCAAGACGGCGAATTCCTACGCGAGCACACGCGCGGTGTTTCACAAGGGGATCCTTGGGTTCTTGCAGTGATCCAAAATTGATTCGGCGCAGCGCATTTCCAAGGGCTATTGGGCCAGTTCAGACGGATTCGTTTTGGCCTGACTCCGCCAGGGTGATGCCGGCGACAGACCAGTTCTCGCGGGGGAGCTCGTGCAAGATCACCCGGATCGTGTCGGGACGGATTTCCATGACCTCAGCGTAGGTGGCCGTTAGCGCAGCCAGCAGCTGACGCTTCTTTTCCGTGGAGGAAGGGGACGCATTGAGAACCTGAATGAGGGGCATGCACAGATTGTGGCATCTGCTTCAGAGGAACGGGTGGACGCCGGATCGGCCTGATGTGTCTCAAAGTGAGCAAACCGCTTGACGCTGGCCATCTTGGGCCCGCCAGGTCAAGGATCCTCGAACGGGCGGGTGCTCGTGTCGCGCTTGATGCCCACCCACGCCCAGTTGAAAGCGGCCTTGACAGGCCAACTACTTAGATAGACAATCTAGTCATGAATGTTCCTGCCCCTG
>NZ_JASBRC010000017.1:0-46782 GCF_029960715.1 Arthrobacter sp. AL05 | reverse complement strand
ACAACCACACCCCCCACGGCACCCTCCTGCGCCGCGGCGGCATCTAAACCCCACCCGGGCAGGCAGCATCGCTAAAGTGCCTGACGGTCAACCGGGCCGGCAAGAATCCCGGGAGAAACAGCTAGGCTTCGGATCATGACTCCTTCTTCGGAAGATCTTCCCATTCGTGCTCCCGATATTGCTGCGGGCGGCAAAGACCGCAGTTTCCGGTCGGAGCTCGACCGTCAGAGATACACCGCAGTTAATGCGGATTGGGCCGGTGGCCTGCCCGCCCAATACGGTGTGGCTCCCCGGGTGCGGATCGGTCAAAACAGATGGTTCAACCTGCTGTGGCTGATCCCGATCGGTCTCTTGCTGCTGCTGGTAGCTGTCGCGGTCGCCAAGGGCCTCCGGGGGCTCCCGTCGGTGCAGGATTTTCTCGTCCGCTATCCGGGCATCTCGGCATTGCCCGGTAGTGCGCCCGTCGGGTTCCCTGTGTGGGTCGGCTGGCAGCATTTCCTGAATATGTTCTTGATGATCTTCATCATCCGGTCCGGGATCACAATCATCGCCGACCACCCGCGGCTCTACTGGACCCGGCACTCCACCCCCGGCCGCGACTGGTTCCGGGTCCAGAAACCCGTACCGCCCAACCCGCTCTACACGGCGAAGGAGGATTCGATCACACTGCCGGACGGAGTCGGCCTGCCGGGGCGCCGGCACTCCATCGGCTTGGCCCGATGGTGGCATCTGGGCATCAACACCCTCTGGTTGGCCAACGGCGCCGTCTTCTTCGTGCTGCTTTTCACAACCGGACAATGGATGCGCCTGGTCCCGCTGCACTGGGACGTCATCCCCAACGCGCTCTCCGTGACGATCCAGTATTTGTCGCTGGACTGGCCGACAGAGAGCGGGTGGAGCAATTACAACAGCCTTCAACTGATCGCTTACTTCATCACGGTTTTCATCGCTGCACCGTTCGCCCTTATTTCGGGGCTTGGAATGTCGCCGGCACTCTCCACCCGGTTCCGGCGCATCAGCTCCATTTTCAGCATCCAAGCTGCCCGGTCGCTGCATTTCCTGGTCCTGTGCTGGTTCCTGATGTTCATCGTCCTTCACATTGCCCTCGTAATGACCACCGGAGTCCTCCAAAACCTCAACCACATGTTCGCGGCCCAGAACAACGAATCCTGGACGGGGTTCTGGATTTTTGCTCTCGCCATGATCGTCCTGATCGCCGCCTGGGTGGCAGCCACCCCATTCACCTACAGGCATCCACGGGTTGTTCAGAAGGTCGGATTCGCTTTGACCGGACCGGCGGAACGCCTGTTCGAGCACCTCGACGCCAAGCCTGGCCAATACACGGAAAAGGACATCTCCCCATACTTCTGGCACAACGGCAACTATCCGGACACCGAGCAATACCTACAACTGTCCGCCGGCCACTTCACCAACTACAAACTCCGCGTCAACGGGCTCGTTGAGAACCCGTTGGAGCTGGACCTGGCACAGTTGCGGGCGTTGGAGCATCACGAGCAAATCACTCAGCACTTCTGCATCCAAGGCTGGTCCGGTGTCGCCAAATGGGGCGGCGTTTCCATGCGTACCATCCTCGACATGGTGAAGCCGAGCGCGGAAGCAAAGTGGGTAATCTTCTACTCCTTTGCGCCCGGCCCCGAAGGCGGCCTGTATTACGATGCCCACGCCATCGAACAGATGGACCACCACCTGACCATGCTGGCCTATGACATGAATGGCGCCCCCTTGTCGTTTGGCCATGGGGCACCTGTGCGGCTCCGGAACGAGTCCGAGCTTGGCTTCAAAATGGTCAAGTGGATCGAAGGAATCGAGTTCGTCGAATCCTTCGCAGCTATCGGCGGTGGTCTTGGCGGATACAACAACGACCACGAATTCTTTGGCTACCGGCAATCGATCTAGCCCAACGTCCGCCCCCGGAGCCTGGGAATCTTGCTTTCGCACTGGAACTCGCCGCCGTAACCTTTTTCATTCGCGGCCGCAGCCCGGCCGAAACCACTGGCCATGTCCGTTAGGCCCGCTGCTCGATGAGGGTGAGTTGGGTGCCGTCGGGGTCCACGAGAAACCCGGCCCGAAGACCCCACCCCTGCATACGGACAGGGCGCAGTCGCGGCATCCCGGTAGGGACGTCGGGCACCCCGAATCGGCGGATTGCCTCGTGCAGCTCGTCGACGTCGATGACGCGCAGGCAGCACATAAAGCTGCTCACTAGAGGGTCAAGGTCGGGGGCTGGGAAGAATTCCAGCTGCAAGCCACCTCGGGCCAGAATCATCCAACCCTCGTCGCGAAACACTCGCTGGAAACCAAAGCCGCCGTAAAAGGCTTCAGTCCGGTCGAAGTTTCGGGACGGAAGATTCGGCACAGCGCGGTCGATGACGGGATTCGAGACCATAAACCAATAATGGCAGAGGACGTACCTCTTCGACGTTGTCAACTTTGCCTCGGCATTAGTGCTTGCACTCGTGACTGTGAGCCGCTTCGAGCTAATCTCTTTGCCGTGATTGAAAACGCTGCAGTCTAAATGACTGCCGGAACCAGCCGCCAACTGTGCCAATCGAGATCCCCCGGCGTTTAACGGTAGCCTCCCAGCGGAAGATGGCAGCATGGGGGCATGACTCCTGCTCACGGTTTTTCCGGCATCTTCCGGCGTCCCCAACCCATCAAACCCAGGGCCGGTCAAGAATCGGTGTGGGACTACCCGCGGCCGCCAAGGGTCGAACCGCGACCGGACCGGGTCATCGTGCGGCTTGGCGGGGAGGTGATTGCCGACACCACCGATTCAGTGCGCGTCCTGGAGACCAGTCATCCGCCCGTCTACTACTTGCCATTGGAATCATTCCCGGCCGGTGTACTCGTCCCGGTCGAGGGCACCAGCTTCTGCGAGTTCAAGGGAGAAGCGCACTACTTCGACGTCGTTGCCGGCGGAGTCTCTGCTGCCAGGGCCGGGTGGATTTACCCGGAACCCGCCCGGGGCTTCGAGGCGCTCAGTACCCGGGTAGCGCTCTACCCCGGTCGCATGGAATCCTGCGAGGTCAACGGCGAGCAGGTGACGTTCCAGGACGGTGACTTCTACGGCGGTTGGATCACCACGCAGATCGTTGGTCCGTTCAAGGGCGGCCCCGGTACGGCCGGCTGGTGAGCACATCGGCCTTTCCCGCCGGCAACACTCGTCCGTGACTTCGTCTCTGGCGGCACAGTAGAACCAGTACAGCAACTCCCGCCGCTGCAGGTCCTGCGGGATGCCCCTGAAACGAAGAACACCGCCATTTCCAGCTGACCTTAGACCGCCGTGCCGGTCCGACCGTCACTGCCGTGGACGTCGGATAGATGCGAGTCTGAAAATCCCAGCGCCGCGGACACAACCTGGTGGTTTGGAACTGCGATCGGCTTTGATCTGTTCAAACTGTTCGGCCCTGGCGTGGATGATCTGGGTCAAGGCGTCCCCCTGGTGTTCGCTGATGGATTATGCGGTTCACGAAGGTCAGTCGCGGAGCGGGACACCGTTGGAATCGGTGCGGAAGTAGGCCGAGCCGGCGATGATCATGATGCCCTCAACGACGCCCCACAGACCGACGATGCCAAAGGTAAAAACACCCAGGACGAGCGTCAGGACGAGCTGGATGACCGCGATCTTGGTGAAGCCGAGGTAGAAGCGGTGGATGCCCAAGCCGCCGAGGAAGATGCCCAGGAGTCCGGCGACGACCTTGGACTTGGGCTGCGCGTAACCGTACGCGGGGTTCGGCATTGGCGGCTGTCCCTGGTACTGCGGCTGCGGGGCGTGGCCCGGGTACTGCGGCTGCCCCGCATATGGGTACTGCTGGCCCTGGTACTGCGGCTGCCCGGCATATGGCTGCTGCGGGCCGGCCGAATAGCCCGGCTGGGGCTGGGGCTGCGGCTGCCCGGCATAGGGGTACTGCTGACCCTGGTAGGGAGGCTGCGGCTGGGCGCCGGACGGGTACTGCTGGCCCGGGGAGGGCGGTACAGTGGGCGGCCCGTAACCTTCCGGCGGAACAGCATTGGAGTCAAAATTGGGCTGGGTCATGGTGGTGCCTTTCAATGGAGTGATGATGCAGTCACGGCAGTCCAGGCGGCAGCACCGTCAAAGACTGCTTCCCCCAAGAATCCACGTGCCGTCATCATTCTGACGGAACAAATCCGTCAGCGCGACACGACACATTGAATGTCCTAGCCAAAGGCCCGCGTAACCGACTCGCCGTTGAATTTAAGCGCAATTGCCTGCCGTTCGCTGCGGCTCACACAGCGGCTCTCGTGCCCGCACAACACCAAGAGCCCGAAGGCACCATGGGACTCGCTGTCCACGACTCCGCCGGGCACGCATCGACAGCCGGTGGTCAGTTGGCGCTGGGAGCAGGATGTTCCGGGTACACAGTGAATCGACCGTCGGAGTCCACGTCCACGCTGCGGCGACCTGCGCGGCTTCGCTCCGTGGCCGGCCCTGGCCGTGCCCTGCAGGATCACGACCGTGTCGTGGGACCAGACGGAACCGGCATCGTCACGCAGCGGCCAGTATCCCTCGTTGCCTGTGTCCAGGGTGCGGATGCCGAAGCCCGAGCACATCGCCAGAGCCAAGGCCCGGTCCAGATTCCCCAGCAGCGCTTCCACCTCGTCGCGGGGCATGCCCAGCCGATCGTGTCCGGTTTCGTCCGACCTATTGGTGAGCGCAGGACCTGTAGTCTCAGGGCATGCTCACGGCTGCAATCATTCTCATCACCGCGGCCCTGGCCTTCTACTCTGTTGGTGTGTGGGCCGAACATCGCCAGCGCGTTCTCAAGTGGTGGCATGCGGGGTTCTTTGGCCTGGGGCTGATCTGCGACGGCACCGGAACCTACCTGATGACCCAACTCGCGGCATCCGGGGCGGCCCGTGCAGGTGGAATCGGTGCAGGACTCAATACCATCATGGCCATAACCGGTCCTGCGGCGTTGCTGCTTATGCTGGTCCACCTGGCATGGGCGGGCATCGTGCTTCTGCGCGACCGCGACGCTGAAAAGAAGCGCTTCCACAAGTTTTCCCTCCTCGTCTGGGCCATATGGCTCGTCCCGTATCTGGCCGGAGCCATCGGCAGCAATCTGCGCTGACCTGGCGCGGGACCGGTAAGGGGGCGGACTCCATGTGAACGAGGTCGGCGTCAAAAAGCGTCAAGTGGATGACCAGGATCGAATCCGTTGAAACGTCCGGGACATGGGCGGGCGTCATCATCGACGTAGTTAACGTCGACCAGGTCCTCATTGCCCAGGATGCCGGAGCCGTGGCAGTCATAGCGCTGGAACGCAGTCCGGCCGACGTCCGGGCCCAGGGCGGCCCGCATGTCCGATCCGGACATGATTGAGGCGAACATCGCCGCAGTGTCCATTCGGGTCATGGCGAAGGTCCGAATCGGCCACTTCGTCGAGACCCAGGTCATCTAGCCTGGCCGTGGCTGGTAACTGCACCAACGCCCAACTGACTCGCAGGTGGGGTCGTTTTGAGGGCTCAAAACGACCCCACCTGCGAGTCAGTTGGGCTGCGTGGGGTGGGTTGGTCACGCCACCGAAGACTCCAACATCCTCTGGTTAGCCCAGGTCCCGGACTAGCAGAGAACGAACCACGCACGCGATGGACCATTCCGTTGCCGCTAGGCGGCCCACGCGGTGCCAAACAGGTGTTCGGCCAACCGGAGCAAGTGTGCGGGCGCATCTGTTTCGTCGCCTTTGTCGCCGTGTCCAAGAAACACGGCCGTACCGCTGACTGTCTCCTCGAAATGTAAACCTGCTTCGCGCATCAGCACTTCGGCCCGGACGTTCTGGGGCAGGGGAATAAAGTCTGCTTCGTCGTTCAAATAGACATGCCAATCCCCGCAAGTGAACGCTTCAACATTTCCGTCAATCAAGGCTTGGCGTGCGGCCGGCGTTGTGTCGATCATTTCCATGCGAACGGCTTGGCCGAGGCGAGCCGGGATGATCAGGGCGTTACGTTGCGAGCGCATTCGAAATCCCTTCTTCGCAACCCTTTGTTCGTTGGTGAATTACAGAGCCTGCATGTCGCGTGACAGCGACCGCAAGCCGCTGGTGGGGTCCTATAGCCCAGCGCGCGGCTGCCGATCGTATGACCTGCGCGGTCTTCTACCGATGCGTCAACGCTGGTTTTTGCGAGGCTTTATGTACAGACTCGGGCTGGTTGCGCCTTTTTCTCTTTTGTCGGCCCTCTTTTCAAGAATCGACTTTCCCGCTTTTTTGGTACCGATATTTCTAGGGGACTTTCCTGACAATGGAATCACGCCTTTCTAAACGCTATCTATCGACAACCATACCCGCTTATATTTTTAATGCCAGTCCCCGAGTTGCCTGCCAATATTGACTGGTTATGGACGAAGGTTGGGCCAGAAATATTTACCTTTGACCGGGCCGGCTATTGCCCGTGGAAGGACGTAGTTGTTCCGCTCAGGACTGCCATGTTGGCCGTGAAGTGAACCATGCCTGACCTCCCGTTGCCGCTGCCGCTGCCGCTGCCGGTCATTCTGTGACTGCCACTTCGCTTCCGGCTGAAAGCCCACACCCGGGGTGAATTTTTGCGGCTATGACACGGTCGAACGAGGGGGGGCAAGTAGCTGTCATACCGTGGCCACAAAGGGTCGACACAGTCAGCCCTCCACCGCCGTGGACCTGATGGGGGCTCCGGCGCATACTGTGAGGATGAAATTCACCACGACCATCCTGGGCAGCGGAAACAAAGTCGGCATCGAGGTCCCAGAGGACATCGTAGTTGCGCTTGGTGCCGGGAGGCGGCCCCCGGTGGTTGTGACAGTCAACGGCAAAAGCTATCGCAGCAGCATCGCAGTGATGGGCGGCCAGAACATGGTTGGCGTCAGCGCGGTCAACCGTGAACTGACGGGGGTCTCTGCAGGGGACACTGTGGAGGTGGACGTCGAGGTGGACACCGAGCCGCGAATCATCGATGTTCCTGAGGACCTCGCCGCTGCCCTTGCGACGGAACCCGAGGCGAAGGCCTTCTACGCGACGCTGAACTACAGTAGCCAGCGGCGCTACGTGGAGCCAATCGCGAATGCAAAAACTGCAGAAACCCGCTCCCGCCGAGTCGCCAAGGTGGTAACTGATCTCAAGGCCGGTCTGAAATAGTGGGCGTTCCCTGGAGCACCTTCACCCAGAGTGCGGCCGCAGTTTCCTCGACCCGCACTAAGGAACAACGACCATGGCCGCTAAGCAACCGCTGAACATCACCTTTACCGCGCTTCTGGGCAGGGTGCGTCCGGGAGACACGTGGACCTGCGTCCAGCTTCCGGATTCGGCTCAGATCTTTGGCACCAGGGGGCTTGTCAAAGTAGCCGGCACCATTGACGGGTACCCGTTTACCGGAGCGTTTATGGCGCTGGGCGATGGCACACACAAGTTACCGGTCGCTGCGCCCGTGCGCAAAGCCATCGGCAAGGCTGATGGCGATAGCGTCGAGGTAAGACTCACCCAGCGGTTGAACTAAACCTCAGCTCCACGACGTCCCGGCGAGGGTTGCCTCTACGCACCCCCGAACGCGGGCGTAACAGGCTTAACATCAGCTGCCAAGCGGATCAGTATTTGCCCTTGATCACAAAGTAGGAGCCGCGGATAACGCCTGCCAGTTTTGACTTCTGGCGGGCGAACTTGAAACGTGACTCCAGTTCCGCTGGAATCTCCATGCCTTCGGCCAGTTTGAATCCAACCGCCCGTTTCCCGCCGTCCTCGATGCTGTACATAACGTTGATCGACAGCCCGGATTCGTAGAAAACGTAATCCATCCGTAAACCGCCGACTTCAAACGCGGTCGCCTCGAGCGGGCGGGAGCCGATGACGAGGTCGCGCTCGTCCTTAAGAATGCGGCTCACCCTATCGACTACTTCCGGAACCTCGCTTGCGGGGCTAACGGTGAAGACGTGGTCGTATTTGTTGCGGTAGTAGCGTCCCTCGTTGGCGCGTAACCCAGCGAGCGCCCCGGCGACCGGAGACGATTCCAGGCCGACAGTAGAAACGTTCGCGAAGTCAACAACGTATGGCATGCGCCCTCCTGACTAGATGTGTTGGACCAACGATAACGGGCCTTGTCTCGAGTGGCGTCCCTCCCTTGCACCGCCCAGCCATGTTTGTAGACTGCAAAGGTATTCACATATGCGGTTGGCCGAAGTTGGGAATGAAAATGGCGGCTTTTCGGGATCTCCACAACACTGCGTCGCCGCTGCTGCTCCCCAATGCCTGGGACATAGGGTCTGCCTTGGCATTTGCGACAGCAGGATTCCCGGCCGTCGGCACCACCAGCTTTGGTATTGCGGCAAGTGCCGGCCTGCCCGACGGAGGACGGTCCAGCAAGGCGGAAACCTTCGCACTGGCGGCGCAGCTGTGCCGCCTGCCTGTCCACGTCACGGCGGACATCGAAGACGGCTACTCCGATGATCCTGCCGAGGTTGCGGAGACTGTGGCCCGACTGGCTGCCCTGGGCGTGGCCGGGATCAACCTGGAGGACAGCACAGCCGGGCACCTGGTCGATCCCCCAGCCTTTGCCGAGAAGGTTGCCGCCGTCAAGCGACGCAGCCCGGAAATGTTTGTCAACGCCCGGGTGGACAACATTTGGTTCGGCGAACAGGCCACTGTGGATGCCGTCCTGCTCCGCGCCTCGGCCTACGCCGATGCCGGGGCGGATGGCATCTTTGTGCCCGGACTTGTGGTTCCGGAGGACATCCGGGCCATCACCGCCGGCATCGGGCTGCCGGTCAACGTGCTGGCACATCCCTCGCTGACTGTTGCCGAGCTGGGTGAGCTGGGGGTCCGGCGCGTAAGCTCCGGCTCCCTACCGTACCGGGCAGCTGTTGACGCGGCGGTGATGGTGGTCACGGCCCTTCGTGGCGGCCGGCAGGCGCCGGTCGCCACCCCGTACTGGGAGATGCAATCGCGCCTCGTAGCATTCAGCCAGCGCCCCACGGAGCCGTAGGAGGCCACCTGGATATGGGTGGTGTTGCTGCCCCGAATCGATCAATACGATGTTGACATGGAGCGACGGATCAACGATGTCCTGATTCATTACGTCGAGCACGGTGTCGGCATGCCGCTTATTGCGCTTCATGGCGCCGGTGTGGATCACCGCGAGATCGAGGCGGCGATAGAGGCCGTCGTCCCCGGCCCGGGATTCCAGCGGATCTACCCGGATCTGCCGGGGATGGGTCATTCCACGACCGGGGACCTGGGTTGCAACGACGATGTAGTCGCGCTCCTCGCTGACTTCATTGATCGGCTGGAGGCCGGACCGGTGATGCTGCTGGGGCATTCCTACGGCGCATATCTTGCGCGCGGAGTGGCCGCACAGCGGCCGGACATCGTGCGCGCTTTGGCCTTGCTATGCCCCGGCGCCGAGCGGTCTCAAAATGTGCCGGACCATCGGGTGATCTATCAGGACGATGACGCCTACGACGAACTCGAACCTGAGCAACGGCAGGGGTTCGATGAGTACTTCGTCGTGCGCACACCGGCCACCGCACGCCGTTACCGCAGCCATGTCGTGCCGGGTACAACGCTCGTCGACGCCAAGGGACTGGGCCGTATCTTCGCCGAATGGACGGTCGACGTCGGGTCTGGCACCTTCACGGGGCCGACCCTAATCGCGGCCGGACGGAGCGATGCGATCGTTGGTTACACCGACGCCATGGATCTGCTCGAGCGCTATCCGCATGCCAGCCTGGCAGTAGTAGAGGGCGCGGGCCATGCACTCATGCACGAACGGCCCGAGCTCCTCGCCGCGTTGCTCGGTGATTGGCTTGACCGGGCCCGGCCGGACGAAAAGTGATCGCCTTCGCCAGAAGACGAGGGCAAAGGCGTCGTTACCAGCCGCCGCGCGTGGGCGTATGTCCCTGTCGGGCGTCGTCGGGCATTGCCATTTCGGCCCGCAGGCCCAGGAGCCGGACCGGACGGCCAACTTCGATTCCGGCTGCGAGGTCCAAGGCCCGCGCGAGGATCTCATCCTGGTCGGAAGTTTCGGGAATCCTCCGCGCATGGGTCTTGGTGATGAACGGCGCGTACCTAACCTTCAGGGTCAGCCCCACCACGGGCCGTCCTTCCGCCCCAACATCCTCAAGCACGCGCGCTGTCAGCTCCCGCACGGCGGCGTCCACCTGGGCGGGCTCGGTCAGATCCCGCTGGAAGGTTGTTTCCCGGCTATGACCGCGGGCAACCCACGGGGTGGCGTCCACAACGCCGGCGCCGTCCCCGCGTCCGAGCTCCGCGTACCAGGGACCCATCCTGGGGCCGAACTCCGGGACCAGGTCCTGGGGGTCGGCCGCGGCGAGCTCCGCGACTGTTTTGAAGCCGAGTTTCGCCAGCCTGCCCGACACTTTGGTTCCGACGCCCCACAGGTCCTTGGTGGGCCGGCTGCCCATAACGTCGAGCCAGTTCCCGGCAGTGAGACGGAAGACGCCGGCCGGCTTGCCGAAACCGGTGGCGACCTTGGCGCGGACCAAGGTGTCGCCGATGCCCACGCTGCAATGCAACAGCGTTCGTTCCAGGACAGCGGCCTGCACGTGCCGGGCATAAGCTTCCGGGCTGTCAGTCTCAATGCCAACAAAGGCTTCGTCCCAACCCAGCACCTGCACGGTGGCACCGGGCTGCCCGCGCAAGGTAGCCATCACCGTTTCAGACGCCGCTAGGTAGGCCTCCTGATCGACGGGCAGGATCACGGCGTCGGGCACTTTCCGGGCCGCAATGCGTAGCGGCATTCCGGAACCCACACCGAACGCCCTGGCTTCGTAGGATGCGGTCGACACCACGGCCCGTTCCGTGGGGTCGCCCCGGCCGCCGACAATGATCGGTTTGCCCGCAAGCTCCGGCCGCCGCAGGACTTCGACTGCCGCGATGAACTGGTCGAGATCGACGTGCAGCACCCACCGGATTCCGTTCACGCCACCAGTCTGCCCTAAACATCCCTGGCAAGCGCCCGCTCCCATCGGGTGGTGAGCAGAGCGCCCCAAGACAACTGACGGCCGCCCCGTTGCCGGGGCGGCCGTCAGTTTCAGTGCGCGGTCTTAGTGTTCCGCTTCTGCGGCAGCCTTCTCGGCGTCCTTCTCGGCACGCAGAGCCTCCGTTTCGTGCCGTTCCTCGGCTTTTTCCCGGTGGATGACCTCTGCGAAGAGCTTCTCCATCTCCTTGGCCACGCCGGCGGCTGAAGCCGGATTCTGGCCAGTGACCAGCCGGTCGTCAACCACAACCTTCTCCTCAAAGACATCAGCGGAGACGTGGGTGGCGCCCTGTTCCTCAAGCCGGTCGGCCAAAAAGAACGGGATGACCTTGTCTTTTCCCGCGGCAACCTCCTCGTCGTTGGTGAAGGCCGCCACCTTCCGGCCCTCGACGAGGCGAAGCCCGTTCTCCAATTCCACGTTCAGCAGGCCGGCCGGTCCGTGGCAGACCGCGCCCACCAAGCCGCCGGCGTTGTAGACGCTGGCGACGAGGTTCTGCAAGCCTTCGCTGTCCGGGAAGTCCCACATGGTGCCGTGGCCGCCCACGAGGTAGACGGCGTCGTACTGTTCGGGATCAACGACGTCGACTCGGGCGGTGTTGTAGAGACCGGCGCGCGTTGCCTCGTCCTCCGTGAAGGCAACCTGGATGGGATCTTCTGAGTCCACCTCGTCACGTGGGGGCTGGCCGCCTTGGATGGACGCGAAGTCGACGAAATGCCCGGAATCCTTGAAGACCTTCCAGGGATGTGCAGCCTCGGCCACGTTGTAGCCGGTCTTCTCGCCCGTACCGGGGATCTCCGAAACGCTTGTCAGTACCATAAGAATCTTCTTCATAAAATGCTCCTATCGTCGAATTCCAGCCTACGCCAAGCCTAATTCACGCCCGACGCAGGTGGCAGTCGGCTGCCTGGCAACTCTGCGGATTCCGCACGGATCACGGCCAGGGCCCAGCGATCGCCTAACGCGGTGACCGCTGCCTCGATCGGGCATCCCGACCGCCGCTCAGCCTTCTGCCACTAGGTGTACTCAGCCAGGACGTTGGTTACATGTTGAAAGGGTGAAGACCTCTTAGGTTGGTGGTTACCACACACACCAAACGACTAAGAGGTCTTCATGGTCCACCGTAATGCCCGTCTGACTCCTGCCGGTAGAAGCATCCTTGTCCAGCGTGTTCTGGGCGGCCGTCCCGTGGCGCATGTGGCGAAGGAAATGGGTGTTTCCCGTGCCTGCGCCCACCGGTGGTTCCGGCGATATCTGGAGCACGGCTCGGACGGTATGGAGGATCGCTCGTCCCGCCCGCGTTCGTGCCCGCATGCCACCCCCTCGGCGAAAATCGACGAGGTCCTCGAGGCGCGGGTAAAGCACCGCGAGGGCCCGGTCGAACTGGCCGAACGCTGCAACGTCCCGGCCCGCACGGTCTCCCGGATCATCGCCCGGGCCGGGCTGCCCCGGTTATGGGAACTGGACCCGATCAGCGGCGAACGCATCCGCGCCGGCCGGGCAACCGACCACCGCTACGAACGCGACACCGCCGGAGAACTACTGCACATTGACGTGAAGAAACTCGGGAAAATCCCGGACGGCGGAGGCTGGCGGGTCCACGGCCGGTCCGAAGCCGTCAGAGGCCGCGGACTGGGCTATGACTATGTCCACGTGGCCGTCGATGACCACTCCCGCCTGGCCTATGTCGAGGTCCTGCCCGATGAGAAGGGCCCCACCTGCGCGGCGTTCCTGGCCAACGCCGCAGCGTTCATGGCCGCCAACGGAGCCCCCGTGCAAGAGGTCATGACGGACAACGCCCTGGCCTACATCCGGTCCGCGGCCTTCTCCAAAGTCATGGAGGACCTCGGCGCCAAGCACCGGCGCACAAAACCCCGCAGCCCGTGGCAGAACGGCAAAGCCGAACGGTTCAACTGGACCCTGCAGGAAGGCTGGGCCTACAAGAACGCCTACGACTCCAGTGACCACCGCGCACAAGCCCTCACCGGCTGGCTAGACTTCTACAACCACCGCCGAAACCACGCAGCCCTCGGAGGACGAGCACCCATCAGCAGATGTAACCAACCTGCTGGCTGAGTACAACTAGTGCTTGAAAACTCTTACCGCCAGGTAGTACCGTCGCGGCAAGCGGTCGCAAACCACAAGCGGAAGGCGTTTGATGCTGAAGCAAGTGGCTAAGGGCGTTTACGTCCATAAGAGCAAGTTCATCCAAAGTAACTCCGTTGCGGTGCAGGGCCTGACAGGTGTGTTGCTCATCGATCCCGGTATCACGAGCGAGGAAATGGCCGACCTAGCAAACGACCTTCGAGGGTTGGGCCAGCAAGTCGTGGCGGGGTTCTCGACGCATCCGCATTGGGACCACGTGCTCTGGCACGCGATGTTCGGCGACGTGCCCCGTTACGGTACGGGCCGCTGCGCGGCGTCCATCCAAGACCTGCTGTCGCACTCGGACTGGAAGGCCCGCGTGGCCGGGGCGCTACCGCCGGAGCTCGCCGGGGAGATCCCGATGGATCTGCTCGGTCTTATGACCGGTCTGCCCGCCGGAGCAGCGCAGATTCCCTGGGATGGACCGAAAGTCCGGATCATCGAGCACCAGGCCCATGCGCCAGGCCATGCGGCGCTGCTGATCGAGGAGCACGGCGTCCTCGTCGCCGGCGACATGCTTTCCGACATCCTGATGCCGTTTCTCGATCTTGAGGCTGTGAATCCGGTCGAGGACTACCTCGCCGCGCTCCTGCTGTTTGAGGGTGTGGCCGACGAAGTTGCTGCCGTGATCCCCGGTCACGGCTCGGGTTGCGGGGCTGAGCAGCTTCGAGCTCGAATAAAACAGGATCGCGTGTACGTAGAGGCTCTGCGGGACGGCGGGTTTTCCGAGGATCCCCGGGTCGGACCGTCGGCCCCGTTGGATTGGCTGCCCGACGTGCACCGATGGCAACTAGGGCGGCTCGCCCACAGGGCAAAGAACGAGACGCCACAATAGCGGCCGCCCAGCGGGCGACCCCACCGATTTCCGCAGCTGCACAAGAAGCGTTGATTTCACCCCGCCCGACGTCGGCCCTGTGATCGGTGTCCAGGGTCGGGGGCAGTCTGCAGTTTGTTGCTCACGGCAACTCAAGTCCCAGCGGCCGGGGCACCCGGTTCGGTGATTCGGACCGCCCACCGGCAGAGTTCAGGTGCAGGCCTTTGGGTCGCCGTGCGGCAGAGCTGTCCCGGCTATGCGCCAGGCTGCTCCGTCCCACACCATGGTGTAGGCGATCCGCCAATCGGAACAGGTCTGACCCGCCACCCCGTGACTGGCATCCTGGCGGGTCTGCAGGAGGACGCTGGCCTCCAGCGAATTGCCCGTCCCTGTCACATTTACGACATCAAGTTTGGTCCAGTAGGACGACCCAAGGCCGTGGCTCCACTCGGCTTCGCCTCCGAAACTCGCTCCAAGCTCCGGGGTGAACTGCTTGAAGGCCGCAGCGTAGGCGCCTCGGTTGATGCCTTGGCCGTGCAGCAGCAAGGCCTGGCCAACGTTGTTCGCCTGATCATGGTTGGAACTGACTTTCATGGAAACGATCCCTGAATCCGGCGCAGGCGCCCCGCCGCAATCAACCGGCGCCAGTGGCACGCCCCGGGCCCGCCACTCCTCCACTGCTTTTGCCACCCGCGATGCGGTGACGGCATAGGCAGTTGATTGGGCACGGGCCCGGTATGCGCTTACTACCCCTGAAACCAGTCCGTCCTGTCCCATAAGGGGACCCCCGCTATTGCCCGGGTTGATGGCTGCGTCCGTTTGAATCATGTCGCCAATGAAACCGATTCCGAAGTCAATGTCCCGATCCAGACCGCTCACGACTCCTCGGGTAAGTGTGAGAGTTTTTCCGTCCGGATAGCCTAAAGCGGCCACATCGGTGCCCAGGAGCGGTTCCGTCGTCTGGAAGGTGAACTGGTGCCCGCTGACAGCGGTATCTGTCCGGACCAAGGCCAGGTCTGCCAATTTGTTGAAGCCCAGGACCACACCCCGGACGGCAGTTCCGTCGAAGGAGACCGTAATGGCTGAAGCCCGGTCAACCACGTGCGCCGCCGTCACCACCAAATCCGGCGCCACCAGGAATCCGGTGCCTGTTGGGCTGCCGTCACAGCGGGTGACACTGAGTTGCCCCACCCCGGACTGAACCTCGGCCACCATTTCCGGCCAAGTCTTAAGGGCAGGTGACGCTGACGGAGTGGGCCCCTTGGATATCGGCGGTGGAGTGGAAATGGGCGGGGAAACCGGTGGCTGCTGTTGCCCTGCCGTGTCCGGTGCCTTCTGCGGGTCGCTCGTAGGCGGCGGTGCCATTGGGCCACTGCACCCTGCGAGCAGGAGTCCAAGCACGGACGCACCAATTGCGGTCCGGAGGTATGGGCGGGTTGGAAGCTTCTCATTCGCCATTGAATTTTTTCCTGACGCTCAGCAGGCAGCCGCGGAAAGCGGCTGCCTTCAAGCTAGTCCTCACGGCGGTGATATCCCATGGTTCAGCCATTCAATTATTGCGATCGTTTCGGCTCGCACCGGCGGGTTCGGGTGCATGCGCTTCCTTGTCCGGCAACCCTGCGGCGGGTGGCCAATTGTCAGCGTCGATCAGGAAAGCCAATGGATTGGCGGTTTTCGAGCGGTGGTCACCGGTGGCGCCGCGGAATCGGCGCTGCAATCAGTCGCCGGCTGGCGACGGAGGAACACGACGGCGTCATCACCCACGTTCGGGACCGGGACGCTGCCGAAAAGATCGCCGACCATGAGCGGCACACGGGTAAACGCGCCCTCGTCCTGCAGGTCGATACGACCCAGGAGCCCTCGGTCGTCGACTTCTTTGACCCGGCAGCGGCCTGGCATCTTCCGTCGCCAGGAATAGCGGCCAGGCTCATCTTCCTGCGGAACAGTCAGCCCATTTCTAGGGACATACGGCTGATACCCGCCGCCTCAGGGCCCGCCCTGACCTGTCGCTAAAGTTTTCCCCTCGACGAAACCACTTCCAAGTGCTAGACCAAGGGCATATGACTCTCACCTCGAGAAATTGGGGGCACCCGTGCTGTATGAGGTTATGCTTTTACACCGTCCCGTCGGGGTGAATGACCGGCCGTGAACGGCCCCATTACCCCGGCCCTGGTTGAGGTGGCGGACCTGCTGCCGCCCTTCGATGTGGCCGTGGATGCCTCCACCGGCTCCGCGTCGTACTCCTACCCGCTGCCGTTGCCGTCCGGGCGCCTGGGCTTCGGCCCCGGTTTGGCATTCAACTACCAGGACGCAGCGGGGAACTCGCCGTTCGGGTTCGGCTGGGCGCTCGGCGGAATGGCCTCGGTGAGCGTCTTTGACCGGCGTGATGTGCCCCGCTATGACGCCACGGACCGCTATTCCCTCGCCGGGGAAGAGCTTGTGCCCGCCCTCACATCAGGTCCGAGCGGGCAGACGGCCCTGGAATGGGATGCCCCCGCCCACCACGTCCGCCGTTTCCGCAGCCGGCACGAGTCCACCTTCGCCCGGGTGGAACAATGGACCGCGACGGCGGATGGCGACGTGCACTGGCGGGTGCGACGACCAGACGGCAGCGTGGCCATTTTCGGCCGCCGCACTGATGGATCCGGCCGGATCCGGGACCCCGAACGTCCGTCCCGGATCTACGAGTGGCTCCTCGAGGCGCAGTACGACCGCTTCGGCAACGCCATCCGCTATGACTACGCGGCCGAGGACGGCGCCGCCGTGGACTGGAGCTCCCCCGCCGAATTCCCGCGCCTCAACCCCGCGGGTCACGCCCAACGCCTCCTCAAGCGCGTCCGGTACCTCAACCAGGATCCGCTGGACGCGAACGACGACGGTGCTGCCGCCAACTGGCATCTGGAGGTGGTCCTCGACTACGGCGACCACGCCCCCGGCCAGGCTGCCACTCCGGCACCAGACCAAGACTGGCTGGTCCGGCAAGATCCCTATTCCAGCCGCCGCCCCGGCTTCGAAGTCCGCACCTACCGGCTGTGCCGCCGCATCCTCGTGTTCCACCGCTTCGCCGCATTGGGCCCCGCCCCCGTCCTCACCCGCGCCGTCAACCTCATCCACGACCAGGCACCCACCGGGACATTCCTGCACCGGATCGAAGTCCAAGGCTTCCGGCATGATGCCACCGTCACCGTCCAATCCCTCCCCGGCGTTACCTTCCGCTATAGCGACAGCGTGGTGGAACAGCGGCTCCGCACCCTGGACTCCGCCAGTCTCGAAAACCTACCCCAGGGCCTACACGGCTCCGACTACCGATTCGCGGACGTCCGCGGCGAGGGCCTGCCCGGTGTCCTCACCGTGGCGGACGGCGCCTGGTACTACAAACCAAACTTGGGCGGCGGTATCTTCGGCCCGCAAGAACGGCTCGCCGAAACCCCCTCGGACCGCACCGCCGGGTCGTTGCTGGCGGACTTCGACCGCGACGGCAACTTCAACGTGGCCGTCCTGGACGGCCGCCACGCCGGCTTCAGCGAATACAACAGGGACGAACGCAGCTGGCATGCCTTCCAGCCCTTTGGCCAGGTCCCTGTCTTCGCCGGGCCCGGCCGGCAGGACTGGGTCGACGTCGACGGCGACGGGCTGCCGGAGACGATCCTCGCCTTGGGCGAAAGTTCCCTGTGCTTTCCCGCCCTGGGCAAGATCGGTTACGGCGCCCCCACCAATCTCCCCCAGCACGCAGCGACCTCCGTCCCGCTCCTTGCCGAGCGTCCGGAGGTGGGCGTTTTTATGGCGGACATGACCGGCGACGGCCTCCTGGACTTGGTCCAGGTCCAGGAAGGCCGGATCGAATACTGGCCCGGACTGCCCGGCGGCGATTTAGGCAACCCCATCAGTATGCTCAACCCGCCCAGCCTCCCGGACGGCACCACACTGGACACCCGTCGGATCCGGTTTGCGGACCTGGACTCCACCGGCACCGCGGACCTGGTCTACGTGGGCGTGGACTACCTGCTGTGGTGGCGGAACGCCGCCGGCAACGGCTTTGTCTCCGGCGGCCAGGTCCTCGGCCTGCCCGCTGCGGATGACCTCTGCAGCGCCCAGGTCCTGGACCTCCTGGGCGACGGCACCCTCAGCATTGTCTGGTCCTCCGTCCTCGCCGGAGACAGCTCCGCTCCCCTGCGCTACGTCCGGTTGATGGCGGACGGCCCACCCCGCCGCCTCGTGTCCGTCGCCAGCGACGCCGGTGCGGAGACCGTCGTCGAATATTCTTCCTCCGCCGTGCACTACCGCCGCGACGAAGCCGGGGACGAACCCTGGCTGACCCGGCTCCCCCAGCACGTGACCGTGGTGGACCGTGTTTTCCTCATTGACCACATAGCCAACACCCGCTCCGTGGCACGCTACGAATACCACTGCGGCTACTTCGACTCCGTCGAGCGCGTCTTCCGCGGCTTCCTGCACGTGGACATCCATGATTCCGGCTCCTTCCACCGGCCCGGCTGGGGCGCCCCCGGCGTGGCCGAAATCCGGCCCCTCCGCCCCGATGAGCTGCCCCCTGACGACCTCGGCGCTGCCTCCTGCCACCGGCTCTGGCACGCCTCTGGGGACCCCGACGTCGACGCCCGGCTCCGCACCCGCTGCTGGGCCGCAGACCCGGACGCGCCCACCCCGCCCAGCGGCCCTGACGCGCCCACCGAAGACCCCGACGCCCACCGCGCCCTGGCCGGTTGGCCGCTGCGGGACGAACTGTTCGCCGTCAACCGCACCGGCCAACGCAACCCGCACCCCCTCAGCGTCTCCACCACCGGCTACGCCGTGCACCAACTCCAGCCCGCGCTGGGCGGGCGCCCTGCCGCCTATACCGTGCGCGAACGAGAGACCCTCGAAGCCAGCTACGAGGAGCAACCCGCAGATCCCCGGGTGGAGCAGCGCGTGGTCCTGGCCCGGGACGTGGTGGGCTGCGAACTGCTCACCTTGGACCTGGGCTGCCCGCGCCGCCCCGGCCAGCCTGCGGCCGATCCCAGCCAGGGTGTGCCCATCTCCCAGGTCACCCGCCGCCGGGTCACGCACGTGGACACCGAGGATAGCTATTTGCTGGCGATCCCCGTCGAGGAGGAAGCATTCGAGGGCAGAGGATTAGGCGACGCCGGCACGCTCAGCTTCACCGCAGCGCGCGCCGCAGCCACCGCCGCGCTGGCCGCCCCGCTTGAGAACGGCGCGGCCTTCACCGCCGGCACGGAGCTGCGCCGCGTGTCCTGGGACCGCACGCTGTACCGCGACGCCGCCCGAACCGGCACCCGGCCGCTCGGCGATCCGGGGGCTGAGGGCTTGGTCCACCACGAGGAGCACGCCTGCTTCGCGGCCTCCGAGGTGGCCCGCATCTATGCTGCCCGGGTCAACGCCGCGGCACTCACCGCCGCCCACTATGTAGCGGCGGATGGCTACTGGTGGGCCCGCGGACCCGTGGCCGCACTGCTCCCCGCCGCCCGTTTCAGCCTGCCGGAAGGCTCCCTGGAAGCCGACGGCGCACAAACCGCGTGGGTGTGGGACCCGGCCGCGCTGTCACGGCTCAGCTTCACGGACGAGGTGGGCAACACCACCACCGCGGACCTCGACTACCAGGTCATGGCCCCGTGGCGGATCACCGACGCCAACCAGGCCACCTTCGAGGCGCGCTATGACGCCTTCGGGTTCACCGTTCTCACGTCCGGGCACGGCACGGCATTGGACGACGGCGGCACCTCCCAGGCACACGGGGCCCGGCCGTTGAGTGCCCACCCGGGCGGGCTCCCCGGCACCGTGACGGCGGCCCTCGCCAACCCGGCTGGCGCCGTCGAACAGGCCAGCACCTTTGCCTTCTGCGACCTCGCCGCTTTCCGGGACCGGGGTGAGCCGATCTGCAGCGTTGACGTGGCGCGCGAGTCGCTGGTGGACGACGGCGCGGGCGGCCCGGCCCAAAACGGCGAGTTGCAGGTGGCCGTGCAGTACTTCGACGGGTTCGGCCGGCCCATCCAAGGTAAGCAGCGCGTGGACGCGGGCCCCGCGGTGGTCCGCCGCCCGGACGGCAGTATCGACGTGGATGCCCAGGGGGTGCCGGTGGAGGCCCCCGCCGCCCAACGCTGGCGGGCATCCGGGCACGTGGTGTTCGATTCCAAGCAGCAGGCTGTCCTCGAGTTCGAGCCCTTCCACACCACCACGCCCCGCTACGAGCCGGATCCCGAATTGCAGTCGTTCGGAACCGCCGTGCGCCACCGCTACGATGCGCTGGGCCGGGAAATTGGAGTCAGTCTGCCCAACGGCACCCGCACGCAAGTCACCACCGACGCCTGGTCCACCACCTCCGCGGACCCCAATGACACCGTGACCGGCTCGGACTATGAACTGCAACGCCAAGCCCTGCCCGCCGGCGATCCCGAACGCCGCGCGCTCGAGCGCGCGAGAGCCCACGCTGGCACTCCCACCACCGTGCACGTGGACCCGATGGGCCGCACCGTCCTGGAGGTGCGCCGCGGTGCCGCGGCCGAGGAACGCCGCTGCCGCCGGACGTTGGACGACGACGGCAACGTCACCGCCGTCGTGGATGCCCGCGGGGTGATGATCACCCAGGTGGACCTGGACATGGCTGGCCGGCTGCTGCGCCAACGCAGCGTGGACGCTGGCGAGACGGTTTTCTTCCTCGACGCGCTGGACCGGGAGGTGCAGCGCTGGGATCCGCGGGCGTACCGGATCCAATCCAGTTACGACGCCGCGGGCCGGCCCACGGAAATCCGCGTGTCCGGCAACGGCCTGAACCACATGGTGGAACGGCTCACCTACGGCGAGGATCCTGCGGTGCCGGCGGCCGTGGCCCGCAACGCGCGCGGGCTGTTGGTGGTCCACGAGGACTCGGCCGGGCGGCATGAGGCCCTGCGCTTCACCCCGGACGGCAACCCGCTGGAGGTTTCGCATCGGCTGCGAACAGTGGTGGACCGCGAACCTGACTGGGCCGCTCCCGGCGGCGAGGCCCTGGACGCCACCACCTACACCGCCGTCTCCGCCTATGACGCCTTCAGCAGGCCGTTGCGGCGAACCTCCCCGGACGGCACCACCCGCATGTTCGAGTACCGCCGCGCCGGCGGGATGGACACCATCACCGTCTCCACTTCTGACGGTCAGCTCAGCAACCGGTCCATCTTGGCGGGCAGCAGCGCCAACGCCCGCGGCCAGCAGGAACGCGTCGAGCTGGGCAACGGCGTCACCACGATCAACGGCTACGACCGCGCCACCGGACAGCTCACCCGCTCCACAACTGCCTCCGCTGGCGCCGCCGCGCAGACACTGCGGGACGTGGAGGTGGTCCGGGACCCGGCAGGCAACATCACCTGGCTGCTGGATCACGCCCAGGAACCGGCGCACCCCACCCCGGTCCTGCAGGGGCTCACGGTGACGCCGGCCCGAGAGTACCGCTACGACCCCTACTACCAGGTGGTGGAGGCCACCGGCCGCGTGCACCAGGCTCTGCTGCCCACCGACGCCTGGTCCGGCGCGGCAGGCGTGGTACAGGGCACCCGGCACCTCAGCCTGGCCAACGGCGCTGCGGTGGAGCGCTTCACGCAGCGCTTCCACTACGACGTCGCCGGCAACCTGGACCAGATCAAGCACACTGGGACCACCCGGTCGTGGACACAGGACATCTGGGTTTCGGCCACCTCCAACCGGCGTCTCCCGGCCCTGGACACGAACGGCGTTCCCATCGCCGCACCGGAAGGGCGGTTCGACGCCGCCGGAAACACGAACTCGCTGCCGCACCTGGCCGCGATCGTCTGGGACCACCGCAACCGCCTCCGCTCCGCCACCATCATTGACCGGAGCGCCCAAGGCCAACCGAACGACGTCGAACATTACGCCTACGACGCCGAAGGCCGCCGCGTCCGGAAAGTCACTGAACGGCTCACGGCAGGTGGGCTGGAACGCACCGAGAAAATCTACCTCGAAGGCTGCGAACTGTTCCTCCATACCCGCGCCGGCATCACCGCAATCCAACGCACCGTGGCGCTGATTGAGGACGACGATCGCTGCCTGGCCACCGTCTACCGTTGGAGTGCCGATACCAGCGCCGCCGAAACGGACACCGTGGGCACCGCCGAAGTCCGCTTCCTCATCCCCGATGACCTGGGATCCACGGCCATGGAACTGGACTCCAACGGCGTGGTCCTCAGCTACGAGGAACACTTCAGCTACGGCGGCTCCTGCTTCATCGCAGGGGCCGCGCTGCGCCGCACTAAACTGCGGGACCGGCGCTACACGGGCAAGGAGCGCGACGACGCTACCGGCCTCTACTACTTCGGCTACCGGTACTACGCGTCCTGGATTGGCGGCTGGCTCAGCCCGGACCCGCTGGGCAATGCCGCATCCTTGAACCTCTACGAGTTCGTCCAGAACAACCCGGTGAACCTGGTGGATCCGAACGGCTTGCAGGCCACCGGCACCATGAGCCGACTGGACAGCGTGCCCGCCAATTACACCGGCGCCCAAGCCATGCGCCATTTCAACAATGGCCGCGGCAGGGAGCTGGGCATCCGGGCCCTGGAAGTCAAGCGCAGCGGCAACAACTGGATGATTGTCCGGCAGGAGAACTACACGCCGCGGTTGCAGCAAATGATCGCCGAAAACGGCGGCAACGTGGAAAAGGCCGGGGCCCTCTACGACATCGAAAAGATGTTTGACGAGCTCAAACTGGACGAACCAGCCGTGCCAGCTTCTGACGCGCCGGCGGGAGATCCGCCCACGACGCCGGCCCCGCCCGCCACTGGTGCCGGCAACGGCGGTGGCGCCACGAGTGCCCAGACGGCGCCAACCGGGGATCAGGCCACCGGGAATGCGCACAGTGCCGACGGTTCGAACAGCAGCAAGGACGGCGGCTCGGGCACGGCCACCCAACCCGGCGCGCCCGGTAGCACCGGCAGCGGTTCCGGCACCAAGGGCACGGGTCCCGGCGGCGGCGGTATGGGCGAGGCGGCCACCGGCCCCAGCGCGGGTCCGGGCAATGGCAACGGCCCAGGCACCGGGCCGGGGACGGACACCGGACCGGGCAACGGCAAGACCCCCACCGAGCCGGGCGGCACCGGCGGTGGCACCACGCCGGGCACCGGCGGCGGCAAGGCAGGCGGATCGGGCACGGGCGGCAAGGGCACCAGCCCCGGCGGCGCGCAGGGTGGCGTGGACGGCGGCACCGAAGGCGGCGCTCCTGGCGGCCAGGTGGGCGGAAACGTCAATGGCAGCCCCACCGGCAGCGTTGACGGAAAACTCGATGGCAACACCACGGGCGATGGCACCACCCCGGCCGAAGGCGGCAGCCCCACCGGGTCGGCAGATGGAACGGCCGACGGCGGTGCCACCGGCCAGGGGGACGGCCCCTCGAAGGACCCCACTAAGCACGGCACGGAAAAGTCCGGTCCGGGCGGCGGGACGGGCGCGGGCACCAAGACCGGGGACAGCGAGCCCGCGGATACGGGCACCGGGACGGGAACCTCGGGCAGCGGCCCTGCAGGCAGCAATCAAGAACCCACCACGCTGGACAAGATCACCAAGATCGCCGGTTACTGGCATCTCGAGTTCAGCGGCAGCGCCGATGGCGTCTCCGGCGGCATTCCCGGCGGCATGGGGTTCCTGTCCGGCTGGGGCGCACAGGTAGCCTTCCTGGCCCTGACTGTGGTCGACATTGTGCTTACAGTCTTGACACTTGGCGAGTTCAAGGCCGCCATGGTGGGCCTCAAGAATGCGCTCAAGGCGGGGATGACCTCGCTAAAGGGTGTGGTGAGCCGCGGGCTTCGCGGTATGGGGACGGCGCTGCTGGGACTGTTCCGGCGCGCGGCTCCGGGACAACGCACCCCGCTGCTGCGCCGCCTGGGGCGGTTCTTCTGGGAGGACCGGCGCAGCTTCGGGATGTGGAAGGACTTCCGGAAGCGCTGGAGCATCGCGAAGGGCTCCGGCTGGTCCATGGAGCACATGATCATCAAACAGCGCTGGTACCGCACCGTCGGGAAGAAACCGCCCTTCTTCCGCTACGGCACACGAATGAACCGGATCATGCAAGGCCTCGGCGACGCTGGCTGGAACGTGGTGCCCATCAAAGGCTGGTTCAACACGTGGCTCTACAACAACAAAGCCGTCTCGGCGGTCTTCAACTACGGGACCTATGCCGGTGGCGGCTACGGCCTCTACAAGTTGTGGGACTACGCCCTGGAACCCCTACGAGATCCACCCGGAACCGCACCGGCCCCAGCCCCTGCAGCCGCGCCATGAGCATTTTCCACCCTTAGGAGGAGCTATGAACCGAGACGAATTGCTGCGCCTTGACCGGATTGCGGGTCTCGCCCCGGGCGAGGTGGTGGACGCCAAGGACCTCGAGGTGGTGGCTGCGGTCCAGGACGCCCAGCGGGCGGCGCTCGGTGCCGCCTTGGCGGACCAGATGCAGAATTCCGGGCCGCCGCGCTTGTGGGAAACGGCCAAGGATATCGATCTTTCCGGCGCGGAAGGCCCGGGTGCGGCGCTAATGAAGGGACTGCTGGCCCGGCAGGCCCCGCCTGAGTTGATCGCCCAGGCCAAAGCACAGATCGACGCGGTGGAGTCCGCCGGTTTGGCGCTGGCAAACCTCCCGTTGGGTGCGGGGCCGCTGGTCCGCGACGATGTGGCCGCTGCCCGCATGCATCGCCTGGCCGAGATCGCCGTGTTTGATCCAGACCGTGCCACCAAACTGGTGGAGGGCGGGCTGCGGCTGAGCAACATCGACGATACCCAGCTCGATGACCTGGTGGGCCACCGGCTGCTCACCGTCGCCGAGGCGACGTCAATTGGTTTGGCCACCAGCATTTACCGGCTGGTGGACGAGGACACCGCCTTGGCCGGCACCATCCTCAAGACTGGTGCGGCCGGCGGCGCCGTGGCGACAGTGCGCGATCTCGTCGATTTGAACACGGAGGGCTGGAAAGCGGCCATTGCGACGGCGGGCATCACCCCGCCGGGCGGCATGGACGCAGATCAATACGCGCTGTTGCTCGCGGCAAGGGTGGAGGCCACCTACCCCACCGGCGCGGTCCGGGCCCGGCTGGCGGCTCCGGTAACGAACGACGTCTCCGCCGCGATCACCACGGCGAAAGCAGTGCTAGACGTCGGCGCTGATGTTTTGGGTACCCCTGACCTTTCCGGGGTCTCCGCCCAATCGCTGCCCAACGTCCAAGCGGCGTTAGGCAGCCTGGCCGGCTTGGCGGGAGCGCACCGCGGGCTGGGACTCGAAGCCATCATGGCTGACGCGACCCTCTCCGCCGGCGAGCGTGCCAAGAAGGTGGGCCAGCGGGTCTCACAGTTCGACAGCTTCTTGGCGAAGAACGCCGACGTGGAACTTGTCGACCTCGACCTCACCCCCGAGAGCGCCGACGTCGCCGCGTTGGACTTTGGCGGGGTTGCGCAAGCGGAGCGGCCGTTGATGCTGCGGCACGCCAAGGTGATGCAGCGCGTCTTCGCCATCACCGGAGACGCTACTGACGCGGCCAAACTGATGAGCGCAGGCTTCGATTCGGCCACCGCGTTGGCGTCGGCGCAGCTCGCCGATGTGATCACCCGGACCGGGCTGAGCGAGGCCGTAGCCTCCCGCTACTACGACACCGTGACCATGACAGTGGGTACGGCCTCGGCTTTGGTGGGCTCGATCATCGATATGAAGCACGGCGGCTTCGGGCTCTTGACTGTGGCCAACGCCGATCCCAGCATCGAGGACTACTTCAAACAGATCGATGGCTATGAGGACCTGTTTGGCAGCCAAGCCTTTTGCGCCTGCCAAAACTGCAAGTCCATCACCGGACCCGCTGCCTACTTTGTGGACCTAATGCACTTCATCGAGGAACACCTGCTCAGCCGCGTCTTCACCGGAGCCTTGGCGGATCATGTCCTGAACCTGAAGACCCGCCGGCCAGAGCTGTGGACCCTGCCGCTGACCTGCGATAACACCACTAATGAGATACCGCAGCTGGTGATCGTCAACGAGATCCTGGAGACGTACCTGGCCAAGCGGACGGGCTTCGCCGGGGACACCGCGGACCGGATCGCGGTGGAGCGCGCCGTATACCGGGACAAACTGGCGTCCGCCAAGGTCTGCTTTGGGCTCCCCTTCTCTCGGCCGCTCTACCGCACGCAGACGTATCTGGAACACTTCGGCGTGCCACGCTCCACGTTTGTCCGGCTCAGCGGTGGCACCCCCGACCAAGTGGCCATAGCCGGGTTGGGGCTCAGCTTAGAAGAGGCCACCCTGATCACCACGGCCAACACTGCCCACGCCTTCCTGGACACCATGTACGGGCAGGGTTTCGACTACAAACCGGCAGGAGTCACACCGTTCGATGCACAGACCCTGCTCCGGCCAATGTCCATCGCGCAGACCGATCTGGCCCAACTTGTGTCCACCCGGTTCGTCTCGGCTAGCGGCGCCGAGCCGGTCACGATCGTGGGCGGCAAGCTCAGCGCTGCCAGCGTGCAGAACGATATTGAACGGGTCACCGGGCTGAAGCCTGAATCGCTGGACAGGATGCACCGGTTCACCCGGCTGTGGCGGGCCTGCCCGGGCTGGTCCATTCGCGAGCTCGACCTCGTGGTGGGAGCGCTCACGGATGCCGGCTTGGCTGCCGGGATCGACGCCGCGGCCGTGCGCGTGATTGCCGAACTCCAAGCCCTGCAACAGAGCCTCGGCGGGTCGGTGGAGGACCTGCTCCCGCTGTTCACCGAGGTACCCACCAGCCCCGTCAGCAGCTCGGCACCTGGCCTCTTTGACCGGCTGTTCAACCTTCCCGACCTGGTGGCCATGGACGGCCCGCTGCCGTTGCCGGGCACCCGGTTTGTCCATCCTGCACTGCGGGATGATCCCACAGTGGCCGCCTCGGATCACATGCTGCACCGGCTGCTCGCCGCCACCCGCACCGATGCCAGCGGACTGTTCGAGCTCATCGCGGGCCTAGCCGTTCCATTGGGCGCAAACCCCGCCGCCGCAGCAGAGGCGGCCCGTGGCTTTGCCCTGACCGCCAGCAACTTGGCGCTCTTGGTCCGGCACGCCCGGCTCGCAAAACTCCTCAAGATGAGGCTGCCGGACCTGTTCCGGCTCTTGGCCCTGCTGCCCAGCGGACCGCTGACCCACGTGGGCGGCCTCAACGACCTTCGCGTGCTGCTGGCAACTGCCGCCTGGGCCAGGGGCGCCAAGCGCTCAGTTGACGATCTTGCCAGCATCACCGGCGCGGCGGTAACCAACGCCGCAGCCTATCCCGCCGCCGACGCGCTGGCCAAGGGTGCCCTGGACCGGCTCGCCGCCGACCGCAGCCTGACCTTCACCGACACAGTGTTTACGCTGGCCGGCGTATCCGAGGCCGGCTCGCGCGCACTGGTGGCGGCCAACCCCGCCGCCTTCGATGCCTCGGCTGGCCAGCTGGCGTTGAGCGCCGCGTTCACCCCGACCACTGTCCTCACGGTGCCAGCCGCCGTCACCGTTGCGGAGCCGGAGCTTCGAGCGGTCCTCCTCACCCACCACGCGGGCACGCTGCTGAAGCCGGCCTTGGCTGCCCTGCTCAAGGTGCCGGTGGCCAAGCTGGCCGCTATCGCCGCCCTTGCCGGTGCCGACCTGGACGCAGCGGCGATCGTTCCCGAAGCGCTGGGCAACGGCTCCATCGCCGCCCTGAGTGCCGCCGTCGGGCCCATCCTGCCGCTGGTGACGCTGTTCAACGCCAAAGCCCTCGGTGCGGAGGCGGTGGAGTTTGCTGCTGCCCATGCATCCATGTTTGCGCTGCAGGCACCCAACGCGCTGACCATCGAGGCGGCCCGCAAGGTGGACCAGTTCCGGCGGCATCTTGGCACGGATCCCGCGGGCACCGCGGCACTGACGGCAGTGGCCGGCGCGTTCACCAATGCCGCCCACTTCGGCGCTGCCGATCAGGACACCCTCGCGGCACTCCTCGCCGCCGAACGTGCTGTTTCCGTCTCCCTGCAAGCCAACCTGGCGTTGCCCGCCGACGCGCTGGACGCGCTGGACCTACTCGCCGAGGCCGCCGCTGTGGCCACCGCGGTAGGCATCGGCGGCGAAGCGTTCGCCCTGGTAGCCGAGGACGACTACGACCTCCTCAGCCAAGGCGCCGATGCCCTCTTCGCCGTTTTCCGCGCCAAGTATGCGGACGAAACCGCGTGGCAGAAGGCGTACGGACCGTTCCGGGCCCGGCTCCTGGAGCGCTGCCGGGACGCGCTGGCGAACTACCTGGTGCACGCGCTGCACCCCGAATTTGAACGGCTGGAAGACCTGTTCCGGTACTTCCTGATCGATCCCGAGGTGGAGGGCTGCTTCCTCACCTCGCGCGTGGTGTCCGCCATTTCAAGCGCGCAGATGTACGTCCACCGGGTGCTGATGAACCTCGAGCAGGACCGGGCCGGAAACGTGCACGTCCAGCCCACCCAGGTGCCGCGCGACGAGTGGGAATGGCGGATGCATTACCGGGTCTGGGAAGCCAATCGCAAGGTGTTCCTGTGGCCGGAAAACTACCTCTTCCCGGACCTGCGGGATGACAAGACCCCCTTGTTCGAGGACCTCGAGAAGGAACTGCTGCAAACCGACATCGACGAGCAGGCGGTACTGGATGCCTACGGCACGTACCTGGACGGTTTTCAGGAACTGGCCAGCTTGACCATCGCCGGGTCCTACCAAGAGGTGGATCCCCGCGCCGATTCCGATGTATTGCACCTCTTCGGGGTCACCCCCGGCGACCCGGCTACCTTCTACTACCGGCGCGTCGAAAATGCTGCGCCGCAGGGCCGGAAGTCCGGTGGCACCGTCTGGGGTCCGTGGCAAAAGGTGGACGTTGCCATCCCGGTCCGGGAAGTATCCCCGGTGGTTCACAACGGCCGGCTGCACTTGCTGTGGGCGGAGATCACAACTTCACCGGTCAATGAAGTGGCCGACGCCGGATCCCGCTTCGCCGGGTACAACCACAAGCTGATCATCAAGTTCACCACCCTCCGCCTGGATGGCAGGTGGACCGCGCCACAGCGGGTGCGTCTGTACGGCACCGATCCATTTGGCGAGAGCGACGGCGTCATCGAGGATCCGCTGGCCGAGCCCGAGGAGTGGCAGGACTTCCTGAGCGCCATTGGCGGGCTGTTGGGCTGGGGTCTGTTCGGTGGTTCCTCGTCGGTGGCCAGTTTGACGGCCGCCCAAAAACGCCTGATCACGCCCAGATATGACGACGACGTCCACGTCAAGGCCCGCGACGGGTACACCCTGCGCGGTCTGGAGTGGACCCAGCTGTACCCGGAGGTGCAGGGCAACTCGCTGTTTGTGGCCGGTGCCGGTTACCAGATGCGCGCCTACATCGACACGTTCGACAAGTCCACGTCCACGGCCGCCAGCCTGCACCTGAGCCGGCAGGCAGTGACGTGGAACCTGACCCCGCACTCGCCCATTCTCACCAAGAAGAACGGGACGCTGTACTACGGGACGCCGTCGGCCTCCTTGTTCGATAACTACGCCCTCGCCGGGCTTGCCGCCGACAAGATCCGGCTGGACCGCGTGTTGGTGGACTGGTCCACGCCGGTGAAGAACATCATCACCAAGAACCTGTACGTCGGTGCGCTGGCGAATATCGGCGCGGGCCGGCTGATGCCCATCAACGGTTCGCTGTCGGACGGGATCATCGACGCCGGCGGGGACCTGTACCTGCTGCAGGCCACCGCCTCGAACGCGGCCAGCTGGGCGCTGCGCAGGTTGGGCACCACGCTGGCGCGGCGGGTGGCCCGCGAACTGTTCACCGGCGGCGTGGAACACCTGCTGGACCTGGACACCCAGCGAGCGCTTGCCGAGGCGCCGCTGGCATTTGGTTTGTCCGGGAACCGGATCGTCAACCGGGTGGTGTCCGGGAGGCTGGACTTCACCGGGCCGTTTGGCACGTACTACCGGGAGATTTTCCATCACATCCCGTCGCTGATCGGCAACCACTGCAACAGCCAGGGCAAGTACGCGCAGGCCGAGCGCTGGTACCAGCACATCTTCGACCCCACCACCTCTGAGGTGGTCACGCCTGACCCGGTGCTCTCCGCATCGGCCAATGAAGCCCGGCGCCGGGACCGGAACTGGCGCTACCTGGAATTCCGCGGCCTGACGTTGCCAACCATGCGCGCCATCCTCACGGATTCCTCGGCGATCGCGGCCTACCACAAGGATCCGTTCAACCCGCATGCCATTGCCCGGCTGCGGCTGAGCGCTTACCAAAAGTCGATCGTGATGCGGTACATCGACAACAAGCTGGACCTCGCCGATTCCCTGTTCGAGCAGTTCCAGATGGAGACGGTCAACGAGGCGCTCATCCACTACGCCACCGTTGCGGACATCCTGGGCGACCGGCCGGCGCAGTTGGGCTCGTGCGGCCCAGACGCGGTGGACCCCCGCACCTACGAGAAGATCCAGCCGCTGATCAGTAAGGGCTCGGAGTTCCTGGTCGAGGCCGAGCACCTGGTGATCCAGGGAAAGCGCACCAAGGAGATGGGCAGCCGGCACAAGTATGTGCTGGATTCAGTGTCCTTTGAGCGGATCACCAAGCGGGCGCTCTCGTCGGAGCGGCTGAAGGCTGCTGGTGTGTTCAGTATCGAGGACGCGGGCCGGGTGGCACCCGACTCAACCAAGGCTGTCTTCGCCGCCAGCAATGCCGCGGCCATGCTGGTGGAGGACGCTGCCGCCGTCGCCGCTCCCGCCCCGGCGCCGCCGGGCCGGCAGCCGGCGGACCCGCGGCGGCTGTTCGAACGGCGCGCGGAACTGCCGGTGGCCGGGCTGGCGATCCGGGCCAGGCTGATGGCCAACCGAATTCCACGATTCGAGACCGCCGACATTGACTCGCCCGCGGGTCTGGCCGGGCTGGGCCGCACCGGGACGGACGATCTGTACCCCGAGGCGATCAAGGAGCGCGAGACCGAGCGGGCGGACATCGACAAGGTGTTTGTGAAGTCCGTGGGATCGGTCGATGCCGGGACCCGGGTACTTGCCGTGCCGCCTCGGAAGGGGCTGCGGGAATTCGAACCGGACACAGCCGCCGTCAGCGCCGGGCCGGATTGGAAGCGGCTGGGCGCCTACGAGGGCAAAAACCGGCTGCGGCCGGACGGGAAGGACCGGCCCACCCGGGTGCGGCCGGACAAGCGGCGGCCGGGAAGGTTTGGGGTGGCGTTCATTCGCCAGGTCAACCCGGTGTTTTGCATCCCGCCGAACAAGGACCTGCTGGCCTACTGGGACCGGCTCGAGGACAGGCTGTGGAAGCTGCGCAACTGCCGCGACATCAGCGGCGCGGTTCGCAAGCTCTCGCTGTTCGCCGCGGAGATCGATCCGATGGCATTGGTCCGGGCACGGGCGGAGGGCATGTCCTTGCAGGACGCGCTGACCAGCCTCAATGGTGACGTGCCGCAGTATCGGTTCTCGTTCCTGTTGGAGAAGGCCAAGAGCCAAGCCACCGCGGTGCAGGGTTTCGGCAACGCACTGCAGGCGGCGGTGGAAAGGCGCGACGGCGAACAGCTGAACCTGCTGCGGGCCCAGCATCAGCAGCAGATCCTGGACCTCACCACCCGCACGCGCGAACAGGAACGGGACGCGGCGGCAAACGCGGTGGCCAGCCTGGAGCGGCACCGAACCACTGTGGCCAACCGGAAGGCCTATTTCGATGGGCTGGTGGACGGCAGCCTCACGGCGTCCGAGCGGACGGAGCGGATCAGCAAGCACATTGCCAGTGGCGCACGGATGACCGAAGCCACGCTGGGCTTCCTCTCCGGCGCGCTGCACCTGATCCCCCAACTGGGCTCCCCGTTCGCCATGAAGTACGGCGGCGTGGAGGCCGGCTGGAGCGCCCACAACTTCGCGGTCGGAACCCGGGCCACGGGCGACTTCGCCGATGCGCTGGCCACGAGCGCCGCCGTCGAGGCCGGCTTCGACCGGCGGGAGCAGGGCTGGAAGCAACAGGTGGATGCGGCAGCGGATGACTTGGCCGAGATCGATCTGCAGCTGACGGGGATGAAGCTGCGCCGGGACATTGCGGAGCGGAACATCACCATCCATACCAGGGCCGCCGAGCAGGCTGAAGAGGTCCTGGACCTGTACGAAAATCACTTCACCGGCGTGGGACTCTATGCCTTCCTGGCCACCACCTTGCAGCGGCTCCACCGCGAGGCGTTTAATACGGCGCTCTCCATGGCGCGGATGGCGGAGCAGGCGTTCCGGTTTGAGCGGGGCGAGGATTCCTATCGGCTGGGCGGCTCGTATTGGGATAGCGAGTATTTGGGCCTGTCTGCCGGGGCACAGCTGGTGGTGGACCTGCAGCAGCTGGAGCGGCGCTACGTGGAGACCAATATCCGGGATCTTGAGATCGATCAATCATTCTCGGTGAGCCAACTGGATCCCACCGCATTGGTGCAGCTCAAAACCACCGGCGAGTGTGCCTTCGACATTCCCGAGGTGCTCTTCGATGTGGTCTACCCCGGGCACTACTTCCGCCGGATCAAGTCCGCCCGGATCACCATTCCCTGTGTCACGGGACCGTTCGCGAACGTCAGCGCCACGTTGCAACTGAATGAGAGCTGGATCCGGAAGGAGGCCAAGTTGGGGGCCGCGAATGTGACGCAAATGCCCGACGCGCGGGCCGCCCTGATCGCCACCAGTACCGCGCAAAGCGACCCGGGGGTGTTCGAACTGAACTTCCGGGACGAGCGGTACATGCCGTTCGAGGGGGCGGGCGCCATCAGCAGCTGGCAGTTGACGTTACCGAAGAGCTTCCGGCAGTTCGACTACGGCACCATCAACGATGTTGTGCTCCGGCTGGCGTACACCTCGAAGTACGACGGTGTGCTGCGGGACAAGACCGAGGCGCTGCAGGCCGCCACCGAGGGCACCATCCTGAACGTTCTGGCTAACAATCCGCTGCAGCACGTGGTGTCGCTGCGGAACCAGTTCTCCAACACGTTCAACGCGTTGCTGCACTCCCCTGCCGCTACCGATGCCGGATTCACGCTGATGAGCACACACCTGCCGTACTTCCTCAACGGCCGAGGCGTCACGGTGAGCTCGGCGAAGCTGGCGCTGCGGACCAAGCCGGGCGGGCCAGCGTTGGCGGGTCTGAAGTTCTCGGTGGACGGGACACCCACCGGTGCGTTTGCCGCGGATCCGACGCTGGGCGGGTTGCCGTCCGTGGACGTCACCGGAACCTTCGCCAACGGTTTCGCGGACGCACACGTCGTTCGGGTTGTTGCCGCTGGCGGGCTGGCGCCTGCTGCCCCGGTGGCCGGTGATCAATCGGCACTGGATGGGACCGAGCTGTTGGATGTGATGTTCGTGCTGGAACTGGCGGTCGCCTAATGGCTGTGGTCCGGGCCGGGCGATTGCAGCCTTCGTCGAAGAGGCCGCATACGTCAGTGCCGACGTGGATCTTGGGCGAGTGTTCCATTTTGATGTTCAGGAACCTCCATCTACCCGACGTTGGCCATCACGAGGTCGCACATTTGACGCACCCGTGCGGCCCGCTCAAGGGGTGACGCCGCGGCCCCTGGCAGGCCGATCTTGAGACCAATGATCGGCGGCCTGCCGGCTTCGCGAAGGCATCCGGCGATTTCGCGGGTGGTAAGCAGGGAACTGGCCGGAGCTCCTTCGACCTCGACGGCAGGCAGATGGGCATCGATCCACGGGTAACCGAACTCGGTGGCTTCGGGGGAACACCCGGAAAACATCAGGCCGTTGAGAACTCCCGCTTCGCGCGCCTCGGCCACATGGGCTGCTGCCGTGCGCCGCTGACCTGTCTCGATGACGGACCGGGCCCAGTTCACGAGCATTCCGATGTCCTGGCCCTGCTCCCGAAACGCCCGGACGAGGTTGGTTTCGTCGCTGAATGAAAGAAATCCCTTTTCAGGAACCCGTCCGGGACGCGGTGCATCGCAGTGTTCAACCACTAGGGAGGTGCCCTGCCAGTCCCACCCTAGGATCTCCCAGAGCGACTCCGCGAAGGCCGCTGGAGTGCCATGCCCGGACGGAGCAGAATGCAACGCGACGGCCTCCACCCGGTGCCCCTGGTCCCGAAGGCCTGCGACATAGCCCAAGATCCCTGCCGTGAAGTCAACGGCGGCCCGACGCCCTTCCCGGTCCGTGGAGGCGAGTCCGAACCGCGCGTCTGCGCCGGCTCTCTGCATGGTTCCGGGAATTGCGGTGACCACCGCTGACCAGTCGGCGTTCGCCCCGGCAGGCCACGGGTCGCCGCCCCAGGCGCGGTAGGGAAGCTCGAGGCCGCGGATAGCGGCGAGTGCTGCGAGTTCCTCGAAGAACTGACTCTGCAGCAGCCCCTCGGGCTGGGCCGGATAGGCGCCGACGATCAGTGACACATTCTCTCCTTCGATCTGGATGCTGCGTACGTCGCCCGGGGGGTTCGCCAACTTGCGGTTCTACACCCGCTTGACGGGCCCGTGTGATGCCCCTTACAGTTTTCACTACAAGCATCGGACGTCCTACATCCGATAAATATACTCGAATGGTGAGGCAAATTATGAGCAGGACATCAATGAACTTGCCGCTGGTCAATGACGCCAGCCGCCGGAGCTTCCTCAAGTTGTCGGGCGCCCTGGGCATGGCCGCGGCTTTCACCACTTCTCTCGCCGCCTGCGGCGGAGCCGCCACCACAACGGCAGGACCGGGGGCAAACACTGCACCGATCAACAAGGACCTCATCATCGAAGCGGGCATCTCCTACGCCCTGTCTACCGGGTTCGACCCGCTGTCCGCTTCCGGGGCAACGCCGCTGGCCGCCAACCTCCATGTCTACGAGGGCCTGGTGGAACTTCATCCCGCCACCCGCGAGCCGTACAACGCCCTCGCCGCGGCCGATCCGAAGCAAGTCAACGACACCACGTACCAGGTGACCCTCCGCGATGGCGCGACGTTCCACAACGGCACCCCGGTCACCTCCGAAGACGTGGTCTTCTCCTTTACCCGTGTGATGGACCCGGCGAACAAGTCGCTCTTCTCCCAATTCATCCCGTTTATCCAGGACGTCAAGGCCATCGACGCGAAGACCGTCGAGTTCACGCTGAAATATGCGTTCCCGGGCTTCGGCCCGCGCATCTCCGTCGTCAAGGTCGTTCCCAAGGCCCTGGCCAACTTCCCGCTCGGATCGGATCAGCTCAAAGCATTCGACGCCAAGCCCGTCGGTACCGGCCCCTACAAACTGGTGTCCGCGGTCAAGGACGACAAGATTGTCTTCGAGGCAAACCCGGACTACAACGGGCCCATGCCGGCACTGGCCAAGGGCATGAACTGGCTCCTGCTCTCCGACGCCGCCGCCCGCGTCACGGCGATGCAGTCCGGTCGTGTGCAGGCGATCGAGGATGTCCCGTACCTTGACATTGACGGACTGAAATCGAAGGCGACGGTGGAATCCGTCCAGTCTTTTGGGCTGCTCTTCATGATGTTCAATTGCGCCCGGGCCCCGTTCGACAACAAGCTGGTCCGCCAAGCCTTGCACTACGGCTTGGACAAGGACTCCATCATTAAGAAGGCACTGTTCGGGAACGCCAAGGCCGCCAGCTCCTACTTCCAGGAAGGGCACCCGGACTACGTCAAGGCCAAGAATGTCTACGGCTATGACCCCGGGAAAGCCGAGGATCTGCTGAAGCAGGCCGGCGTCACAAACCTCGAATTTGAACTGCTCACCACGGACACAGCCTGGGTCAAGGATGTGGCCCCGCTGATGCTGGAATCCTGGAACAAGATCCCGGGCGTCAAGGTCACCCTAAAGAACCTGCAATCCGGTGCGTTGTACACGGACCGGGTGGGCAAGGGAGATTTCTCCGTCGTCGCCGCCCCGGGCGACCCGTCCGTCTTCGGCAACGACGCCGACCTGCTGCTGAGCTGGTTCTACGCCGGCGACACCTGGATGAAGGGCCGCGCGTATTGGGCCGCCACCCCGGAACGCGCGACACTTGTGGACCTCATGGCGAAAGCCGGGCGGTCCACCAAGGCTGAAGCGAAAAAGGTGACCGGCGACATCGTGGATCTGGTGTCCGAAGAGCTCCCGCTGTATCCGATCTTCCACCGCCAGCTTCCGAGCGCCTGGGATGCCAAGAAGCTCAGCGGCTTCAAGCCGCTGCCCACCACCGGTGTCGGCTTCATCGGCGTCGGGCGCACGGCCTGATTCCGGCCGAATAAGTCCAGGTCCGGGCGGGCCCCCTCCCGCCCGGACCTGGATGACCTGCCCCCCGGTGCCGGCTGAGGCCGGGACAAACTTCCACGAATTCCGGAGACAATTTTGGTCACGATATTGCGCCTGCTGGGCCGCAGGCTTGCGGCGCTGCCCCTGATGATCCTTGGCATTACCCTGCTGGTGTTCCTGGTCCTTCAGGCCGCCCCAGGCGATCAGGCGAGCAGCGCCCTGGGCGACGGTGCCAGTGAGGAAGCCAAGGAACAGTACCGCCAGAACAACGGGCTCAACGATTCCCTGGTTCTGCAGTACTTCCGGTTCCTCGGGAAGCTGCTCCAGTTTGATCTCGGGGTCACCACGCCGCCGGCAAAGTCGGTGGCCGACATGATCGCTGCCGCGTTTCCGCTGACCCTGCAACTGACCTTCCTGGGGGTGCTGATCGCCGTTCTGCTCTCGCTTCCCTTCGGCATCATCGGTGCACTCTACCGGGACAAATGGCAGGACCAACTGGTCCGGGTGTTCTCCATCGCCGCCGTGGCAACACCGTCATTTTGGCTGGGCATCCTGCTGATCCAGTGGTTCGCCCTTGGCGCCAGCCCGTCCTTCCCCTCGGGCGGCCTCGCAACACCCGAATCCGGCTTCGGCGGGTGGCTGAACTCGATGACGCTCCCGGCCCTTGCCCTCGCCATCCCGGTCTCCGCCTCCCTGATCCGTGTGGTCCGCACCTCGATGGTCGAGGAACTTGACCGCGACTACGTCCGGACAGCAATCGGCAACGGTGTCCCCTACCGGGAAGTCGTATCAAAAAACGTCCTCCGGAACGCGCTTGTCACACCGGTGACGGTCCTGGGACTGCGGATCGGCTATCTACTCGGAGGCGCCGTTGTGATCGAAATGATCTTTGCCCTGCCCGGCATGGGCCAGTTGATCCTCAACGGAATCACCAACCTCGACGTCAACCTCGTCCAAGGGGTGGTCCTGACCATCTCAGTGACCTTCGTAATCGTGAACATCGCCGTCGACCTTCTCTACCTGCTCATCAACCCCCGAATCAGGACGGTCTGACCCATGCGCAGCAAACTCGCTGAACGCCTCAGCGCCCCCGGAATCCGGTTCAAGGCCCTTCCATGGACCTCCCGGCTCGCGCTCCTCTTCCTGATGGCCATCACCGTTTCCGCCATCTTGGCGCCCCTCATCGCCCCGCACGACCCCCTGGAATCCTTCACCCCGGCGACGGCGCCCGGCGGGGAGCACCTCTTCGGCACCGACCGGCTGGGACGTGACATCTTCTCGCGCCTGCTCTATGGCGCGCAGTCCTCCCTGATGATCGGCCTGGGCGCCGTGTCGCTGGCCATGGCTGCCGGCGCGCTGCTCGGCTCCCTGGCCGCGACCTCCAGCAAACCGGTCAACGAACTGATCATGCGGCTTATGGACATTCTTATGGCGTTCCCCGGCATCGCCCTGGCCGCTGTGCTGCTGGCGGCATTCGGCAATACAGTGCCCACCATCATCGTGGCCATTGCGGTGATCTACACGCCCCAGCTCGCCCGGGTGGTCCGCGCCAACGTCCTCTCCCAATACGGCGAAGACTATGTCCGCGCCGCGCGGGTAATTGGCGCCGGCCGCTTCTACCTCCTGCTGAAGCACGTCGTGCGCAACACCGCGGCCCCGGTCCTGGTGTTCGCCACAGTGATGGTCGCGGACGCGATCATCCTGGAGGCTTCGCTCTCTTTCCTCGGCGCCGGCGTCCAGGACCCCGCGCCGTCCTGGGGCAATGTGATCTCCTACGGCCGCAACCTCGTCCTGTCCGGCGGCTGGTGGGCCACCACGTTCGCCGGCCTCACCATCCTGCTCACAGTGCTCGCCCTGAACATCCTGGCCGAGGGCCTCACGGATGCCATGGTCAATCCGAAGCTCCGCCGGGCACCCGTTGTCAAGGACGACGACGGGTCATCCCCCGCCGCTGTGGCCGTCGACGCCGAGATCGGCACCTCGGTAGCCCAAGGCTCCGTGCTGGAGCAGCATGAGCTCGACGTCGTCCGCGCCGCTGTGGCCGATGCTGTCCCGGAGGCCGGATGCCCTCAGGACAGGCAGGTCCCAACGGCCAATCCCCACGCCCTGCTGGACCAGGAGCTGAAACTGCTCGCCACCGTCGAAGCCGGACGGACCGACCGCCTCCCCCAGGTCCCCGACACCGCGCGCACGGTCCTCGAGGTCAAGAACCTATCCATCCGCTTCCCGGGGCGCTTCGGCGACACCGACATCGTGGACAACGTCTCCTTCAACGTCCGCGAGGGCGAAACCATGGGGCTCGTCGGCGAATCCGGCTGCGGCAAGTCCATCACGTCCCTGGCCATCATGGGACTGCTGCCCAAGACTGCCAAGATCTCCGGCTCGATCACCTTCAACGGCAAGGAACTGCTGGACCCCTCAACCGGCCACGGCAGCACCCAGGCCTACCAAGGTCTACGGGGCCAGCAAATCGCCATGGTCTACCAGGACGCGCTGAGCTCGCTCAACCCCTCGATGAAAATCAAGGACCAGCTGGAGCAACTCACCCGCCGCGGCGGTCGCAAGACCCCGGCCGAGCTTCTCAAAATGGTCAAGCTGGATCCCGTCCGCACCCTGGCCAGCTACCCGCACGAGCTCTCCGGCGGCCAGCGGCAGCGTGTCCTGATCGCCATGGCACTGTCCCGCTCGCCCCGGATCGTCGTCGCTGACGAGCCCACCACCGCACTGGACGTGACCGTCCAGCACCAGGTGGTGCAGCTGCTCAACGAGCTGCGCGAGCAACTGGGCTTCGCCATGGTGTTCGTCAGCCATGACCTCGCCCTGGTGGCGTCACTCGCGCACCGCATCACCGTGATGTATGCCGGGCAGGTCGTGGAGTCCGCGCAGGCATCCGCCCTGCTCCAGAACCCGCGGCACGAATACACCCGGGGCCTGCTCGGCGCCGTGCTCTCCATTGAGGCCGACGCCGCCCGCCTGCACCAGATCCCCGGCACAGTACCATCACCGAGGGCGTTCTCCACCGGCGACAGGTTTGCTCCCCGTTCGCTGCGGCCCGACGCCGACCCGGACCAGCGGCTCGTCCTGACCCCAGTTGACAAAAAAAGCGACCACTACTGGGCCAGCCACCTCAAGGAGGATGCCAAGTGAGCACACCAACCGGCAAGCCCGTGATTGAACTGAAGAACGTCAAGGTTCACCACCGGGCCCGAACCGGCGGCCTCTTCCGGCCCAACATCGTCAAGGCAGTCAACGGAGTGGACTTCACCATCAGCCGCGGCGAGACCGTGGGGATCGTCGGCGAATCCGGCTGCGGCAAATCCACCCTTGCCTCCGTGCTGGTGGGACTGCAGACCCCCACCTCAGGTGCGGTGTTGTTCCACGGGAAGCCCGCCATCAAGCGGAACGCCGCCCTGCGCAGGGAATTTGGCCGCGCAGTATCGGTGGTCTTCCAGGACCCGTCCACTGCGCTCAACCCCCGGATGACCATCCAGGACATCCTCACCGACCCGCTCAAGATCCACGGGATCGGCACCGCGGCGACGCGGGCAGCGAAAGTCAAGGAACTCCTCGCACTAGTCGGGCTGCCGTCATCCGCCGCCGAGGTCACGCCTTCGCAGGTATCCGGCGGCCAGCGCCAGCGCGTTGCCATCGCCCGCGCCCTGGCCCTGGACCCGGACATCATTGTGGCGGACGAGCCGACCTCGGCGCTGGACGTCTCGGTCCGGGCCCAGGTGCTGAACCTGCTCTCGGACCTAAAGACTCAGCTGAACCTCGGTATGGTCTTCATCTCCCACGATATCCAGACGGTCCGCTACGTCTCGGACCGGATTTGCGTTATGTATTTCGGCGAAATCGTGGAACAAGGTCCCGCCGGAGAGGTCTTCGACCATCCCGGCAACGACTACACCAAGAAACTGCTCGGCGCCGCACCCAGCCTGCTGCACCCCTGATCCCCCCATCCTTTCCCAACTCACCAAACCATCATTGGAGATACCTTTGTCTACCCAATTCCAGGGCGTCATTCCCCCGGTCGTCACCCCCCGCCACACCGACGGCAGCATCGATACCGACTCGCTGAAGAACCTCACCCGGCACCTCCTCGACGGCGGGGTGTCCGGCCTCTTCGTCCTCGGATCCTCCGGCGAGGTCCCCTACCTGACAAATGCCGAGCGCGAACTCGTTGTCAGCACCATCGCCGATGCGAACTCCGGCAGCGTGCCGTTGATCGTCGGCGCCAACGAACAGACCACCAACCGCGTCATCGAGGAGGCCCGGAAGGTCATCGACCTCGGCGCCGATGCGATCGTTGTGACCTCGATGTACTACGCGATCGGCAACGCCGAGGAGACGGAAACCCACTTCCGCGCCGTACACGACGCCGTCAGCGCGCCGATCTTCGCCTATGACGTCCCCGTCCGCACCCACTTCAAACTGCCCACTGACCTGCTGGTCCGGCTCGGCCGCGACGGCGTGATCGCCGGCGTCAAGGACTCCTCCGGCGACGACGTCGCTTTCCGCCAGCTCCTGCTGGCCGCCCGGGACATCCCCAACTTCGACATCTTCACCGGTCACGAGGTCGTCGTCGACGGCGCCCTGCTCGGCGGCGCCCAAGGTGTCGTCCCGGGCCTGGGCAACGTGGACCCCCGCGGCTACCGGAGCCTTATGGACGCCGCAGCAGCCGGCGAGTGGGCAAAGGCTGCTGCCGAGCAGGACCGCATTGCCGACCTCTTCGAGATCGTTTACACCCCCAACGGCCGGGTCTCCGGCGGCGCGGCGGGCCTCGGCGCGTTCAAGACGGCCCTGCAGCTTATGGGCGTCATCGAGTCCAACACCATGAGCACACCCATGCCTTCCCTGAACGAGGACGAAACCACCGCCATCAAGGTCATCCTTGAACGCAACGGCCTGCTCTAGGCTCCAGTGTTCACGGACCTAGGGAACTTGGATTGAGGAGGAACATGGCGCACGCCATCGGTGTGGACCTTGGCGGCACCAAGACTGCAGCAGGACTGGTCTCGGAAGACGGCAAGCTGCTGTTCTCGGAGACCACCCCAACACTCAGCCGTGCCGGCGGCGAGGCTGTCCTGGACGCCACCGCGGCGCTGGTGTCCAGGATACGGCTCCGGGCCCAAGCCAACGGCATCACCACCATTGGCGTCGGGGTGGGCTCCGCCGGCGTGATCGACGCAGGGCGTGGCGTTGTGGTTTCCGCGACCGACGCGATCCGGGGTTGGGCGCGGACGGCGCTGACCAAGGGCCTTGCAGGGCGGCTGGGGCTTCCCGCGGCCGCGGTCCGTGCCGTGAACGACGTTCACGCCCATGCACTCGGCGAAGCGTGGCGCGGTGCCGCGGCTGGGACGGCGAGTTCGCTGCTGATCGCGTTCGGAACCGGTGTGGGAGGAAGCCTGGTCCTGGCCGGCACGCCGGTCCTCGGCCACCGCTTCGTGGGCGGTCACGTGGGGCACCTCGCATCCCCGTACGCGTACTCCGGCGGCGAGGCGCTGCCGTGTTCCTGCGGCAACTCGGGCCATGTGGAGGCCGTGGCCTCCGGGCCGGCCATCCACGCGGCGTTCCTGCGGCTGGGCGGCTCCCCTGCAGTCCCGGACACCCGAGCAGTCTTTGCCCTGGCGCACGACGGCGATCCTGCGGCGGGAGAGGCCGTCAGCACCGCGGCCGCTGCGGCTGGCCAGGCGGCCGGCGGGCTTCTCAATATCCTGGACCCCGAGGTATTGGTAGTCTCCGGCGGGCTGGCCGACGCCGGCGAGCTGTGGTGGGAGCCCATGGAGGCAGCCCTGCGCCGGGAACTGCTGGCCCCGCTCGCCCGCATGCCCGTCCTCCGCGCCACACTGCAAAACTCCGCGGCAGTCGTTGGCGCCGCAAAGCTCGTCTTCAACTGACCGAACCTGTCCGCCAACACCGGGCCACACAGAAACAAGGCACTTATGATCCTGACCCCCGACGGCCTCGAGTCCCTCCGCTCCAGGCTTATCGTTTCGTGCCAGGCCTACCCTGGCGAGCCGATGCGGGATCCCCGCACCACCGCGCAGCTCGCGGCCTCCGCCGTCATCGGCGGTGCCGCAGCCGTCCGGGTCCAGGGGCTGGCCGATATCCAGCACACCAGGGCCGCCGTCGAGGTCCCGGTCATCGGGCTCTGGAAGGATGGCCACGACGGCGTCCTGATCACCCCGACACTGCGGCATGCCCTAGCAGTCGCCAATGCCGGAGCGCATATCGTGGCCATCGACGGCACCCGCCGGCAGCGCCCGGACGGGTTGAGCCTGGCAGCGACAGTCGCCGGCATCCGTGGCGGCTCCCACGCGCTCGTTATGGCCGATTGCGGCTCCTACGACGACGCTGCAGCGGCCGTCGACGCCGGGGTCGACCTGATCGGCACCACCCTCGCCGGCTACACCAGTGAACGCACCAAGACCCAAGGCCCTGACCTTGAACTCCTCGAACGGATCGCCGCTGCAGCCTTCGGGAAACCGCTCATCGCCGAAGGCCGAATCCACACACCGGAGCAAGCCCGCCAGGCGCTCGGCGCCGGCGCGTTCGCCGTCGTCGTCGGCACCGCCATTACCCACCCGGCCACCATCACCGGATGGTTCACTGCCGCGCTGCACTGCTGAGGACTGGCGCCATGGCACGGACTCATCGCGGGCATCAACTCCGAAGGGCGTTCCTCCCGCACGCCCGCTGCGGCGCGCCAAACCCGGCATGGCTCCGGGACCCCGACCAGTGGTTCGGATTGATGCGAACGCGCCTGGCCCGCCTTGGCCTTTAGCTGGCCGCGACGTCCTTGAGCTTCCGGCGGATGCCGTCGAAGTGGCGTTGGAGCCGCTCGGAGGCCAGCGGCTTGTCCTTGTCGACCACGGCCTGGAAGATCTCCCAATGGACACGGGCCTGATCGCCCAGATCCACGGGTCCTGAGCCCAAAGCCTGATGGATCTGCCGGTAGACCTTCCAGAAGACATCCATGAGATTGATGAGAAGCTCGTTGTTCAGGGGCGCGTAGAGCCTGCGGTGGAACTCCGCATCCAGTTCGGCCAGCGGCTCGCCTGCTTCCGCGGCAGCGTCCATCAGCTCCATGGTGGTGCGGAGACCGTCGAGGTGCTCCTCGGTCATGAGGTCGATCGCGGACCCGATGAGTCCGGATTCCAGCGCCTGACGCACGTCAATCAACTCCATGGCCTCTTCACCCCGGTGCCGCAGCGACAGACGGCCGCGGAACGCCAGCCCGTCGGTCAGTGCACTGAAGTTGTTAGGTGCCACGAACATGCCAAAACCGTGCCGGATCTCTATCACACCAAGCGCCTGCAACACCTTCAGGGACTCCCTGACAGTGTTACGCCCGACACCCAGCACCGCCGAAAGCTCACTTTCAGTCGGCAATGCGTCCCCAACGTCCAGTCCCTGTTCTAGGATGAGGTCCATGATGCGCGTCTGCAGCGCATGGGACCTGATCTGAGCGCTGAAACGGGCCGGGGACACTACCTGGGATTCGATGCTCATGTCGCTCCTTCTGGCCGTGGCTGTGATCGACCACTCTTATTAGTCAGCCTACAGGAGATGGGACGTCCAATGTCCAGTTCCCCTGCGACGACTCGAAGATATTTCTGACCCCTGCGCCGATGCACTGCTGATCCAGGGTGGCCGGAACCGGCGCCCGGCCCCCGCCACCAGGATGTGCGTTTAGGGGCCTCAAGCCTGGCCGCCGGAATGCGGAACCGCCGCCTTCCGGTAAGTTATTCACTGCCGTGTACCGGCCGCGGCAACTTAACGCCGCGAGAGCCACCGCACCCCGCTCCTATCCCCGCGTCGGCTCCCGGGAGAGAAGTTCCAAGACGCCACCCGCTCGGAGCTATCAGCGGGGTCACGCCCCCCTTGCCTGCATCCGCTGCGGCGACCAGACTTAGTTGCAGGAGCCGATCCGGGGAGAAACGATGGGAAACAAAGACGAACTGCGGCAGGCATACGGGCGCCTCATCGCCGCCGTCACGGCGAATGACGAGGATGCGCTGGCCCGGGTCGTCAGCGCCGACATCGTGGACCATAGCGCCGATCCAGGCCAGCTTCCAGGCTCGGCTGGAATTATTCACTGGATGCAGGGAATGCATGCCGGCCTCTCCGGCCTCACGGGAACGATCGAGGATACCGTCGCGGAGGGCGATAAAGTTGCAGGCCGGATGACATGGCGGGGGACGCATACAGGGCCGTTTCTAGGCCTGGCGGCCAGCAATAAACCCGTGACGGTGGCCTCCATTCACATCCTCCGCTTTGAAGGCGGACTAGCTGTCGAATGGTGGGGCGTGCCTGACCTCTATGGAGCGCTCACTGCGATGGGCGCCCGCGTCGAACTCCACGCTGACTGATCTCCGCACACACCGGTCAGTCGTTGAACATCCCGGCCAGGTAATCCGCCGTCAGGGCCGCTCCCGAGTACATGTCGCCACGCATAGGACCTGCCAAAGCCTTTGGGTTCCAGACCTTGCAACAATTCCCGGTTCACCCACGCCGTCGCACGGCGGCGGCACATCGTTCCGACTCGAGCCCATCGACGCCGGCGCCAACCATAACGAAGTCCAGCTCAGCCGTCACCCCCTCGTCCGTCTCAATGACGTGGAAGGAATGATCCTTAAGGCATTTCCACGGACCAAACGCCCCCGGTCTGCACCCGCGGCGCTCGGGGCGTAAGCCTCTGTTCCAAGGCTCTGCGGGGCCATAGCGTTGTTGCAGGAGGTTTGATCATGATGGATGGCTGGTACGGGTCTGGCTGGGGCATCGGCGCATGGGTGGCCATGGCCGCATTGATGCTGATTTTCTGGGGCGGCGTGGTGACCGTGGTGGTGCTGCTGGTCCGGCGACCCCATGGCGGCGATGGTGCAGGCGCGCCCCTGCCGCCGCACCACAACGCCGAGCGTATTCTCCATGAGCGCTTTGCCCGCGGGGAAATCGACGAACAGGAGTTCACTGCCCGGCGGGCGGCGCTCAGGCGCCAGGAATGAAGGCTATATCCCGCCGCGGGCAGCTGTTCCTCGGGATCGCCGCCACGATTCTTCTAACGGCACTGTCCCTCGTCGCTGTTGGACTCTTCGGCGGACTGGTGAATCCCGGGGTCACCGGTTTTCCGGCCCGGAACCGGTGCGTCGCCCCGGATCTTCCCGGGCCGGTCATCAGCGTGTCACTGACCAACATGGGCGGTCCCATGATGGGCGCGCGCAACGGCGGGATGGGCGGGGCCATGCGGATGACGGCAGACCGCAGCACGCTTGCGCACGGCGCGGTGTCCTTCCTGGCCGCCAATGCCGGCACCCTCAGCCACGAACTGGTCATCCTGCCCCTCGCCGCCGACCAGATCCCCGGCACCCGCCCGATCGGCGCTGACGGACAAATCGACGAGGCCGACAGCCTCGGGGAAGCATCCAATACCTGCGCCGAAGGAACCGGTCAAGGGATCCTGCCCGGAACCACAGGCTGGGTGACCGTCACCCTCCCGCCCGGACGCTATGAGCTGGTCTGCAATCTGCCGGGCCATTACGCCGCCGGGATGTACACACAAATTACGGTGAACTAGGCTCCCGCACCACAGCCAGCGACCACGCGGCGGTCTGTCCAGTGCTCGGTTCGCAAGACGTGGCTCGTGCCATCGACTCAACACGGCAGGTTCCACCCCAGGCGAGAATCCACTCTCTCGCCCATCGTCGACGCATCGGATAAGGGGACAGACATCCGGACCTGCTTGTCAGCTATACCCCCTGGGGGTATGTTTGGGATGTTGTCAGTGAAGTGCTTTGTCCGAGCCGCCCGCAGCCGGGGAAACAACATAAGGAGTACACCCATGGACCACGACCACCACCACGGACGTGCCGCCCGGCAGGACACGTCCGGCGTTCCCCTCAGCAGGTCCGTCGTCGGCAACGCTCCTCACTCCCACCCCGGCCATGGCGGCGGCATGGATGATGAGCACATGGTGCACAGCCAGGGCCAACACGCCGGACACAGCGTCGCGATGTTCAAGAACAGGTTCTGGCTGACGCTGGCCATGTCCGTGCCTGTCGTGTTCTTCAGCCCCATGTTCGGCGGGCTGCTGGGCTATACACCCCCGGTTTTCCTGGGCTCGGCCTGGATCCCGCCGGCGCTGGGCACCGTGATCTTCTTCTACGGCGGGCAGCCCTTCCTCAAAGGTGGCCTGGAGGAACTGAAGAGCCGAAAACCGGCCATGATGCTGCTGATCGCCATGGCGATCAGCGTCGCATTCATCGCCTCCTGGATCACCAGCCTCGGGATCGGCGGGTTCGACCTGGACTTCTGGTGGGAGCTGGCCCTGTTGGTGGCGATCATGCTGCTGGGGCACTGGATCGAGATGCGCGCACTCGGCTCCGCACGGGGTGCCCTGGACGCTCTTGCGGCTCTGTTGCCGGACGAGGCAGACCGGATTACCGCTGAGGGTACGGAAACCGTCAAAGTCAGCGAGCTTGCGGCGGGGGACACCGTCCTGGTCCGCTCCGGAGCCCGAATGCCGGCCGACGGCACCATTGTTGACGGCCAGGCAGAGTTCGACGAATCGATGATCACCGGGGAATCCAGGACCGTCCTTCGCTCATCCG
>NZ_JASBRC010000016.1:0-47977 GCF_029960715.1 Arthrobacter sp. AL05 | reverse complement strand
CCCCACCCCGGATGGGTCACCCGGGAACCGTCACCAACCCGTTACTTATCTCGGGGACAAAAACAGTGAATTGACCCATCTGCCAGGAGTTCTGAACGATGCGGTTCCTGCCCTGGCCGGCAGGTCCTTGGCGGTCAGGGCGGGAGCGGCGGGTGATTTACCTGACGCTTCAAGTACACCCTGGGCGAAGATGGGCTGGCCTACAAGTAAATTTCAGTACAGCGCCCACTTTGTAGCCACCCCCGGCTGGGACCAGCTGCGCAGCTACACCTCATCAGCAGTGGAGCCGGAAGACTTCGACGATTTCTGGAACCGAACCATTGCCGACGCCCGGGAGTTCCCGCTCGACGCCGAATTCACCCCGGTGGGGAACCTGCTGAGTGTCATTGACAGTTTCGATGTCACGTTCGCGGGCTATGGCGGGGATCGGATCAAAGGCTGGCTGCATCTGCCGGCCAACCGCGGCGCCGGACAGGAGCTGCCCGTGGTGGTGCAGTATGTCGGCTATTCGGGTGGGCGCGGCCTGCCTGGTCCAGCAGGACACAAAATGGGCGCAGGCAGGCTACGCGCACTTCATTATGGACACCCGCAGCCAGGGGTACGGCGGCACCCTTGGTGCGACAGCAGATCCGCATCCCTCCGCCGGGAAGGTGTCCTACGCCGGGCTGATGACGCGTGGCATTTCAGCCAAGGAAGACTACTACTACCGCCGCGTTTTCGTTGACGCCTTCACGGCATTCTGTGCACCATGGCCGACGTCCCGTTCCTGCAGGATTTTCCCCGCGCCATCGACATCGCCCCGCGCGGCCCGTACCCGGAAATTGCGAATTTCCTGGCCCGCCATCGTGACCATTACGAGCCGGCACTCGGGGTCCTGGGTTACTTCGACGGTGTACACCTGGGCCGGCGCGCCACGGCGCCTGCCCTGTTCTCCGTTGCGCTAATGGACCATACCTGCCCGCCATCCACCGTCTTCGCCGCATACAACGCTTATGGCACCGGGCCGGCGGACGCCCCGCAGGCCGCTCCCGCTAAGTCGATCGAGGTCTACCGGTTCAACAACCACGAGGGAGGCCAGGAACACCACTGGGTTGCCCAGTTCCACTACCTGGCGGAGCTGCTGGCCGGTTAGCCCACGCTCGGAACCACTGCTGCGTGCGCTTCAGATCCAATGTTCCGCCCGCCGTGCGTTGCGGAACGAGCGGAGTATCTAGTGTTCCGCGAAGATGCCTTCGGCAACGTCCAGCCCTGCCTCCATCTCGCTGCTGTCCTCGTGAGAGACCGGGCCGACCATCGTGGCGGTGCCCTGTGTGCCAATAATCGCCTTGGCGGAGAGCGCCCGCGATACGTTGACCTCAAGCGGGTCCGGATTGACGAGGGCCTTGCTGTGCAGACGAAAGATCGAATTGTTGAACCGGATCTGCACGTTCCCCAGTCCCGGTGCCGGTACCATCAGGTCGGCGTCGCCGGCGAACGAACGAACGCCGATAACGGGGCCAGGAATGCGTACCGGGTCCGGCGTCGGAAAGACGAACACGCCAAAAGGCGTACAGGTGCCCGTCCCGGGTTTGCCCCCGCCGGGTACCACCTTGGCCAGGAGCTTTCCGATCATATCCAGCAACGGTTTGGGTAGGCGCTTTTTGACCCCTGCGGGGATGATTTTGTCCACCGGAACCTGCAGCATAAATCCGAGTCCCGTATAGCTGTATGCCTGTACCTGGCGGGTCTGGATATCACGTATCCGGTACGCTGCGGTGGTTCGAGCGACACCGAGCATACCCGCCGTTCCGGGTATCGGCAGGGACTGGACCTGGTTCTTCAGCGAGGTGAAACAGATCTCGAAACGATCCGACGATGGCCGCACGGGCGGGGGCCTGAGCCCCGGCGGGTGAACTGATACCTGCACAAGGCGCCTGCGCGGGTCCTCGACGTTGGGGACCGCGTCTTGGAAACCCAACCCGCGCTGGTCCCCCATGGTCACTCGTCCCGGCGGAATGCCGGCCGCGGCCAGCAGACATTCCAGGCAACGCGCCACCGTCGTCATCCGCCAAAACGAAAGACTCAGGTTGTGATCAACGTTGCCCGTTCTCGAGGCAAAACCATCGACGCTGATTTTCCACCCGGCGTCGGAGAAGCGGCCCGAGCGAACATCGGCGGCGATCTTTGCCACCAGGATTTGCAGAGCCTGAAGGTGCCTGGCGCGCAAGGCATAGTCATTGACCTTGTAGTCCCAGAGTTGAACTCCGTAGACGCGCGGGTCCTGGGTGGTCCGGGGTTCTGCCACCCCCTCCTTCGTTGATGCACCGCCTAGCCGAAACTTGGGTTCGTCGCCCCGCAGCGCGCCACATACCGGAGCCCGGGGTGAGGGCGCCTCCAATAAAGCGAAGGGTGCAGCCTCCAGTGCGAAAGGACCCGCTTCGTCAAAGGACTCCGATGCCTCCACCGATTCGGCTCCCTCCACTGCCTCCATCGCCGGCAGCGACTGCATTTCTTCAACTTCAGCGCCCTCGTCCGCGTAAAGCGCCTCGTCCAGATACGCTGATTCATCCGTGAACGCGGCTTCGTCCCTCTCCCCGACCGTTGTCCATTCGGCGGCGGGCGCTTCCGGGAGGATGCTGCCCGCCGCCAGCTTCACAACGTCCGGTACATCAGCGGACGGATCCACCAGGAATCTCCAGCCGAAATGGCGGGGAATGTTGCCATGGCTGACCCTGGTGCCTTCGACCCGGAAGCTGGGCGAGGCGGTATTCCGAAGGGCTGCGTGCACGGCCTCGCTGTGTCGGGCCGTTTGCTCCCCTGGCCGGTAGATAACACGGAGGGCGCCCGTTCCGGCCGCCATTCGGCGCTGGGCCCAGCCGATCAACCGTGCCGGGTCGGTGTAGAGGGCATCGAACGTGTAAATCTCGTGCGGGTTGTTGTGGTCAAGGATTGACATCAGCGCCGCCCCGCCGCCGGAATGCGCCGTAAGGATCAGCCTGTCCACCGCCACCGTGGCGCCCGTGCTCGCGGTGAATCTCTCAAGGGCGGCCGCTACAAGGGCTTGGAGCCCACCCGCTTGGGTCAGCGCCGGAAAGGTATAGCGCTGGTTGTTGTGCCCGGCCTTGGTCCGGGGGGCGTGGTTGCCGCGCGGCAACACCAAGAGCGTCGGTCGGGTCCGGGCAGGTCCGCCCGGCTGCTCCGGGTTTGCGATGTCCAGCCCGCTGAACGGCTCCTTCTCCTTCGCGATGTTCAGGGCATATCCGCTGGGCGTGTGCCCATGCAGGTGCACTACCACGTCGACGACGGACGGGCGGGTCATGGCATTCCACTTCAGCACAAGATCGGGATGCGTGCCCGCGTGTGATGCCAGTAGGGGCAACTCATTAACGACCAGCCTGCCGGCCGCCACATCTGATGCGGTTCCCGGATGGACTGGCGGTAGTGGCCGCGGCGGTGCGGATTTCCGGTGCCGCCTGTAGCTTTCGATTTCCGCGAGCGCCTTGCGGTTCTTGTCGCCGCTGAAGTAAGTCCATTTGGCCCAGGAGCCGCGCACGTCAACGTGCGCGAAGTTCCCGCCGATGCCGACGCCGATTCCTTCACCGCAGGCGTCGAGCGCCAGCTTCGCGATCTGCATTCCGTTCAGGCCGGCGATCTTGATGTCCGCCGCTTGGCCGCTGCAGTGGCGGCTGAGCGTTGGGCTCTTCCCAGCTCTGCGGTAGACCGCAACGTTCCGGGCCCAGGAACGGTATCCCGATGTGATCTTAACTGGCCGGGCCGCCCGGTCACGGATGGCCTGGAGCGCTGTCACAAGCTCCGCGGAAATCCTCGCCCGGTCATCGGCCCGGCCCCCGCTGGAGGCGAGTTCGCCCACGGTGAAGTTCCTGGAGAGCTTTTCCTTCCGGACGCCGGCGCCGGTCGCGTAAATGGGGACTCCGGTGTTGTGCGGGTCCCAATGCTCTTCCCCCTTCCCTTGATTGCCGGGGCTCGGGACCAGTACAAGTCCGGTTTCGAATCCCTCATGATGCTGGCCTGTCAGCAGCGGCTCTGCTGCGAGCATTGAGGCAAGTTCGGATTCCTCAACCTCGCCGTTTTCCTGCGCCTGACCGCCCAGTTCCCCGGCGCCGTCGGCGAATTGATCAGCGGCCTCGTCCGTTGCCTCGTCGGCGAATTGATCAGCGGCCTCGTCCGTTGCCTCGTCGGCGAATTCATCAGCGGCCTCGTCCGTTGACTCGTCGGCGGTTTCGTCCCAGCCAAGCTCATTCCAGGCCGCTTCGCCGGTACTCTCGTTCCATTCTGTCTGGCCGGCATATTCGTCGGCATATTCGTCGGTTGTCTCATCCCATGACGTTTCGCTGCCCCCGTCTGGGAGGGAGAACACGCTTGGAGTGGGCCATGACTCGGTGCCAACGTCCGGGACCAGATGCGCCGGGGGCGCAAATATGCTGGACATTTCAAGCTTTTCCATGGTCGTTCTTTCGCTCAGAGCCGGGGCCCGGCTGGGGCCCGGTTTCCATTACTAGACGGGACCGTCACTGGAACGGAAGCCCCGGGGCCCGGGAGCCTGGTGGGCTGCGCTGAACGCAGGTCAAGTTGGGGGCGGCGGGTGGTGATCGCCAGGTCCTTGACCCGCTCGCCGGTGCCCGATTGCCAGAGGTCGATGATGCGGTTCATGGTTTCGGCAATCTTCGGGTTGGCCACGCCGTCCTTCTTGTAGAGCAGTGTCGCCTTGTCCGTGGCGTTGAACATGCCCAATTCGATGAGCCACATCAGGGTGGACACGAGGTCTGCGAGTTCGAACAGCTCACGCGCCTGCCTCGAGGGGGCGATCCCCACCACTTTGCCGATGGCCGACAGCCGGTCGGCTGCATTCCCCAGCCCACCGGCATTGGCATGCAGGTCCACGACCAGTGACGTATCGTATTCAACGGTCAGGTGGAACCAGCTGAGCATTGTGACGTAGGCAAATTCCTCCTGAGAAACCATTCCGCCGCGCCGTCGGAGCTGCAGCATTTCGCCGATGGTTTGGCAAAGGTAGCCGATATACGTGGGATCCGTGGAATTGGAGCCCGAGGAGTTTCTGTCATTTTCGATGCCCATCCAGACCTGCCTGAGCAGTTCGTTCCATAGTTCAAGGAATCTGGTGTTGCCGGCGGTGCCGATGTTGAGCTTCCAGGGCTGGCCTTCCACGGCCTTCGTTGGAGCGTGCGGCAGGTCCAGCCCAAACATTCGCCAATAGATGTTGCGCCGGTTGATGCTGGCGTCCGGCCGCAGCTGGCTGGTCATCAGCCCGCCCATTCCGAAAAGCGGTGGATCGCGGAAGAACAGCTGCTCGGTATTCCGTGCCCAAACCAGGGTATCCACACTGGGCGCCGGAAGGCTCTCACCCCATGCGTAGCGCCGCACCACTTCGCCCAGGATCTCGAAAACGCCGGTCGCTTCCACCAAGTAGGCGTAGAGCAGGTTCTCCCATACCGGCGGGGGCGTCAGCTTCTGAAATGCGGATGTTGGGTTGTAGGGCTGCAACGGAGTTGGCGAACCTGGCGCCGGGTCAATGCCGGAAAGCAGGGTATCGCGAAGCAACTGGGGCAGCGTGGTCTTGGTAACGGCGTCCGGATCCCCCAACGGCACCGGCACCGAACCTCCGCCGCCGAGGATCGCCTGCCAGGCAGGGTTGGCAATTCCGCCTTGAGACCACACTTCTTCCAGCCATCTGCTGAGCTGCAGCGGGTGGACGGCCATTACGGCGTTGGCCTTTTCTTCAAGTTTCCATGCGGGCGCTGGTGAAACTGGATCGGGGATTAGTCCGACTAATGTCCGGAACATGGCTAGTCCTTCACGGTGGCTGAGCCGCCGGGCTGGCGGCGGGAGGGAGTCTCGGATACTGGGCTGGACGGGACCGGGCGGCCGGTGACCGAGGTCTTTTGTTTGCTGCGGTTCCTGCCCTTGTCGTGGAAGTGCGGGACTCCCACGGCTAGCGGCTCGCCATGGGCATCCCAGACTTCAACGGAAGCCACCTCCGGGTCCGCGATGACAAGTTCCCAGTACTCGTTGTCGACGTCGCCTACGGAGTAGAACGACTCGAACGGCGGATGCGGGTAGCGCAGCAGGATGCTGGCCGCGCGGCTTGGCAGTGCCTCGACGAAGGTCAAGGTGTAGCGTGCGTTCCGTGCATCGCCGGGACTGATATCAGGGGATGCGAGGATCGCCTTGTCCGGGGTTTCCCCGTGCCGACCGAAGTTTCCCAGACCGTTGCGGAGGGCGCGGAACTGCAAAATGAGTTGCTGCTGCTCCGGCCGGAGCTCCTGCTGCGGGCCGCGTCCGAAGGCGCTGACCAATTGGGCGACGTTCTGCGCGAACTGCTCGGCAGATCCCTGCGGGGTGTATTGCTCGGTCATGGTGTCATCTCTCCTGCTTATGCGGCGATGGGCCGCTCGCCGCCGAGGCGGCTCAGCCACGTTCGCATTTCGGTTGGCGTGTTTTGGGACTCGAGGCCGCGGAGTACGCTCAAGGCCAATATCCGCAGCGGCTCCAACCGCTGCAGATGGTTCGAGGTGTACAGCGAGTCCCCTGACCGCTGGGCCAAGCGGTCGAGTTCGGCCGGGGACAGCCGCCGAGGGTCTGCGAGCGCAGCAAGCGGAACGCCGTGGAATGCCTGCATCGGTTGGCGCGTGCACACATCCACGATGGTCGGCAGCAGGGGCATGCTCTCGGCCATGATCTCGGCAACCTCGCGGGGAGCCTGTCCCAGCGGGTACCGGGCCAGCCACCCGGCGCCCAGCACGTCCCAGGGCCCGGCTCCGTACCAGGAGCGGCAGAGCGCCACATTAAACTGGACCCGCAGCGCCGATATGGGGTGCGGATCGCCCGGGAGCATGCGATAGACGAGCTGGGCAGGGCCGTCAACAACCGTCGCCAGCGCTGGTACCGGCGCGTAGCCCAGCAAGGCAAAGGCGTACACGTCGCCGGCCACCTCCGCAGCCCAGGCCCGCCATACTTCGGCCACCAGTGTGTTGTGCGGTGCCAAGGCCTTGTAGAGTGCTGTGCCCAGTTCCGTCGTCCACCCTGTCAGGTGTGCCACCTGGTGACCGGTCTCGTGGACCAGGGAAGTCGGCTGCCAGAGGTTGTGCCTGGTGATCTTGATGGCAGCGGCCGGCGACAGGGAGGAATCCCACAGCCGCGCCCCGGCACGCAGGATGGAGGCGCCCAAGCCCTTGTCCAGATAGCAAAGCGCCGGCGGAGTGTCGATGTTCAACGGCCGGAGAACCTGGTCCATGCTGTAAACGGCAAGCGCGTCAAGGCCCCGCAGCACCGATGCCACGACCGGATTTGTCCGGGTGTTGACTGCGTCGCCGTAGAAATCGATGACAGCTTCGGCCCGGCTATAGCGCCGCCGCAGGATCAGCAACTCCGACCTAACGGCGGCGAGTTCGCCAACGGTCTCGGCGGCCTTGAGCGAAAAGAGGGCACGATCAGCGTGGGCGGTGAGGCGAACAACGACGGAGGTCAGGCTCCGGCGGAGGTTCAGGCCAAGGTAAGACTCGAGCTCCTTCCACGCCGCCGGTGACGCCGAAACCTCCAGGTCGCCCAAATCGACGCACGCTCGGCGCCAGTGCCGGATTTCGACACCGAGGGCCGCCCTCGCGGCGGTGGTACTGGAATCAGACATGGTGCCATCCCGGCTTCGCCGAAACGGTTGGCGGCCGCAGGGCGGCTGTCGGATGTCCGGTAACCGATGTGAAGGTCACGGTGAGGGTGACGCCGGAGGCCGGGTCCGCGACGGCGGCGCCCAGCTGCGCGCCCCGCTGGACCAGGTATTTGGAGATTGCGGTACCCGTTGACGCTGCCATGGCTGCGGCGATCCGGTTCGCTGCAGCAGGATCGCTCACCAGGGAGGAGCGCAGCAGCCGTCGGCTGATTTTCGTTGTCAGGTGTGGAAGGTAGATGGCACGAAGTTCCGAGAGTACGGCAGGCAGATCCCGCTGCCCCGAGGGGGCTGAGCGTTGGATGGATGCCAGCAGCGCCCGGGCCCGGCGCTCCGAGAGCCTGATCGCTATCCGCAGTTGCCTGCCGGCCGGATCCCAGTCAATGACGAGCAGTCGTCTGGGCCGGGCGCTCTTGCGTGCCGGCAGCTGCCCGGCGCGGATCCGGAAGTAGCGCTGTCCCGGCACCGGCTGCTGTGCCAGGGGGAATCGATGCAGCGCCAGCGGCGCGCGTCCGAGCCCGGGTTCCCGCAACAGCAGGCCCGCGGCTTCCGCTGTCAGGGGCTGGAATTCGTTGTCGACCGGGTGCTCGCCGGCAGGCAACCCTTCGTCTCGAGTGAAGTGGCCCGGTATCGTGCCCGGCAGCGTCTCGTAAAGGTCGATCTCCGCCTGTACGGGCCAACGGTCAACGCCCCGGTCCAACAGGTACGTTTCCATCGTCCCGCCGTCGGACCATCTTAATGCCCGGGCCTGCTGCCGGCTGATCGGGACGGCGAAGACCTGCGAGTATTTGCGGAACCGGTACCGCGGCCGCAGCGAGCGCGGCATCAGGATCCAGTAGCCCTCTGCGCCGGCAGATTCACGTTCGGGCAGATCTGCCCGCAGGAGCCGGTCGGGCAGGTAGGCCGCGGCGGCCCGCGAAAACGCACGCTGGACCGCGGCGCTGACCTGGAGGGGGTCCTCGAGCGCTTCATCGGTGATCTCGTCGAGAACTTCCATCGCCGTCGCTTCTACCGTGGAGGCCAGGGCCTCCCCGGACAGGGTCTGTTCCTGCTGCGGGCTTGTCTCCAGGCCCAGGGCGGTGAATCCGACGTCGACCCCGGCCTTGGCGATGAGCCGTGCCGCCTCCGGTCCCACCATCCCCTTGATCAGATTCGCCAGCGGAGTGGCAATCAGGTTGATGAGCTTCCCCCGGGCGCCGGTGAGTTTCAGTCCCAGCTTGAGCAGCGGCCGGATGGCAAGGACAACCGGCAGGAACTGTTCAATTTCGGCCGTTGGCGGCTCGGTTCCGGTGTGCTCGCTCAGCGCGCTGGCCAACCGGGCGCGCGCATCATCCAGCCCGGCAGCCTCATCGAACTCGGGCTCGATGTATTCGGATTCGTCGAATTCCCCGGATTCTTCACCGGCGGATTCGACCGGGTACAGCAGGTTTACAAGTTCGGTGTCAAAATTCTGTGCCAGCGCTCCGGCGGACCCCGCAATTTCCTCGGTTTCGGTCGCCGGGAACTCCCCTGCCTCGTCAAGACCAAGCTTGGTCATCAGGATCTTCACGGCCGGCCGCACATAGGAGGGCAGCAAGCGGGTCAGCGGGGCTGCCAGCTTCTTAACCACGCCCTTGAGCAGGGCCAAGCCGATTCCTTTGAGCCTGTTGAGGATAGGTCCGATCAGGTGCTTGCCGATGGTCTGGATGCCGCTTTTGATCGTCTGCAGCCCGCTCTTCGCCAGGTCGATAACGCCCTTCACCGGGTTCTTGATGAAGTTCCCTGCCTGGCGGACCCTCTCCTTGATGAAGGACTTCGCCTTTCGCAGCAGCTTTCCCAGAAAGTTGTCGAAGACCTCCGATCCGAGGGTGGGCGCCGGCTCCAGGGAGTCCAGGAGCTCGTCCAGTTCCTGCTCGCTCAGTCTGGTCAAATCGGTATTTTCCAGGCCCCCGCCGATCCTGTTGATCGAGTTTTCCCATTCATTTGTCAGCGGATCGATCCACTCATCGAGTGCCTCGCGGGTTCCGGCATCCGTCGGCGCCGCAGACCATTCTTGGGCATCGGCCAGCACACGCGAGGCTCCCTCGTTGAGCAGCTGTTCGAGGGCGTCCTCAAATTCCTCGTCATGGAGGGTTTCGAGGAAATCGCGTGCTTCAGCCGTTTCCCGCTCGACGTCGGCTTCGCTGTCAGCCTCGGCGCCAAAGGGGGAATCCGTGTAATAGATCGCTTCGAACAAGGCGTCACCGGACTCCTCGGAAGGAGCTTCGGCCCCCGGGGCTGCCTGGTCGGTGAAATGCGAAAGCCCCGCAAACGGGGAGGTATAGCTCCCGGCTTCTCCGGAAGAAGCCGAATAGGAATCGACGCTCATTTTCCCACCTCCATTATTCCTCTTGATCCCATGATCGGGTCCGGTGTCTTCCGGGCCGTCAATCCTGCGTATCTTCCGGCGTCAGCCGCCGCCCCGCGGCGGGACCGCCGCGCTCCGGGGACCGGGACCGCCGAGTTCCTCCAGCAGTCGCTCGACCAGCACACACACCTCGTCGACGCTGGCGAAGACCCATTGGCGCGCCGGGTCGGCGGGGTTCCCGCCGGTCAGGATGCGGACGATCAGCTGGCCCCCGTCCCGCCTGGCCCGGATAACAATGATCTGGTAGTCGGTATATTCCACTTCTGCAGCTTCCCGCCCGGCCATCGTTTGCAGCGTCAACGTTCCGTCCGCGTTGACATAGTGTTGACACCGGGTGGACGTCGGAGTCTGATGATCAAAGTGATCCATTCACGGCCGCGTATCCGGGGAGGGCCCTGATGCACCCATCACATCGTCCCGTCGTGGCACACTCTGACGGGCGGGTCAGCCTTTCGCTACTCGGAGGGTTCTCCTTGCGCATCGCCAACGCCCCGGTGTCGTTGCCCCTGCACGCCCGCCGCGTTATCGCCTACCTTTCGCTGGACAAGCTCGGGGCACACGACTGCGACCGGACGGTGCTGGCCGAACGGCTGTGGTCCGACTCAACGTCCGAACGTTGCCGCGGAAGCCTCCGGACGGCACTCTGGCGGATCCGCAGCGCCGATTCGCGCCTGATCGATGGGGATTCGGACCGGGTGTGGCTAGCCGACGACGTCGAGGTGGATGTGCACCGCCTGCGCCGACAGGCAGAACGGGTACTGACCGATGTGCGCGGTGAACCCGAACATTCGCAGTTTCTGGCACATGCGGAGGAACTTCTTCCGGGCTGGGACGAGGACTGGCTGTTGCTGGCCCGCGAGCAGTTGCGTCAGATGCGCCTGCACGCGTCCGAGGTAACCGCGCGCAGGCTTCGTGAACGGGAACGCTACATCGAAGCCATCGACGTCTTGCTGGCGGTAGTTGCCGAGGAGCCGCTGCGTGAGTCCGCGCAGCGGCTCCTGATCGATGCTCATCTGGGCGAAGGCAACGTATTCGAGGCCAGGCGGCAGCTCAACGGATATGCCCGCCTGCTGTGGACCGAACTGGGGTTGCGCCCCTCGCCGGAGTTATTCAGGAAGGTCGGCTTGGTCATGCCGGTGCAGGGAACTGCGACGCACTAGTTGCCTGCGCCGGGGGCAACAGCGCCGATACCCTGGTCCGGGGCGAGGGGTCGCAGCCGCGGGCATGCACCGAGGCCACCAGCATCGTCCCGGTCCAGGACCTCTGAATGAGGGCTTCCGATGCCGTCGTCCAGACTTCTCGTTCTTCCCCTGGTTGGAGATCGAAGCCTCCAGTAGCGGCGATGTTCCGGCAGGCCCCCGCCGCCCGCTCCGCGCCAGTAGCGGCACCGGCCAGCGAAAACACCACCATAAAGTGCCTGCACGGACCGCCCCCGGAGTCGTTGCTCACACTGACCCGGATCCGGTCCCCTGCACCCCGGGCCGCCAACCCATGGAGCCGAAGCTTCGGAGCCGGCGACGGGTCGGGAAGCCCGTAAACAAACCGGTGGAAAGCATCGACCACAGACGGCTCACCGCCCGCAACCAGGATGTCGGCCTCCAGCCCGATCGTGGAAAGCGGAGCGCTGCAATGCCGGGCGTATACGGCCCGCATGCAGGCGCGCAGGCGTTCCACCCCCAGCGCGTCGGCCAGCCCGCGGAAGAATCGGCTACCGTCCGGATAGGCATTGACCGCGGTCCGACGGTCAAAGGGACGCCGGGAACACAGTTCCACCGGGGCTTCATTGAAGTCGAAAGCCTCCAATTGGCCGGCGCCGTGCTCATGGTAGGAGGTGAAGGCCTCGTCCCACCAGCCGTCGGCCTGCGAGGCCGGCATGACCCCGCGGGAAAACCAGGAATGGAAAACCTCGTGGGCCAGCGCCCGCCGGGATGTGGTGGCCCCATGGTGGTATTCCATCCCACCGCGGTTGCCGTTGAAGAAGCAGACGAACCGGTTCCCCGGGAACCTGCCGTAGTCCGCCTCGTTCTGCGCCAGCAGACTCTCGATCCTGCCCAGCTCATGGCCGAGGTCCTCCGGTCCGGCGGAGCATTTCCAGGCCTCGACAGTGACGGCGGTGCCCGAGACCGGTAATACCACCGTCGACTTCTGGCCTTCGACGGTGGCCGCCGGGCGGAGCTCCACAAGGTGCGAAAGGGTGGTGAACGACGCCGGGAATGCAACGGACCAGCGTCCCGGGCCGCCAACGGCAACGTCCCCGTTGCTGATCAGCACGTGCGCCACCTCCGTCCCTGTCAGGGTGATGTTGAGGGTGACGGGGAACTGGTCGAACGGAAGGTTGGAGGGGAACCAGGCTTCCAGGTAGCGGCCCGCGAAGAGGTCCGACATGCCCAGCGTCCAACGCAGCGCGGGACCGTCGGACCACTCCAGCACCGGCGGCGAGGCCCCGCCCAGCTCAGCGTGCGGCAACCCCAACCGGTAGCGGAACCGAAGGCTGTGGACGGACCCGCGGTCCTGGAACCGGCGCAGGACCCGGACGGAGCCGGCCGGTCCAGCACCGACGTCGCACCCGCCGATCATTTCCGGATCGAGCGGCACCCCGTCCAGCCAGCAGCTGTCCACACTCTGACGTAAATCGAAAAACGGGTTGCCCCCGGTGGGACCCACCCGATAATCCATCGTCGCCGCGGCCACCGACGTGCCCCGGACTGCATCAAAGGACACCTCGGCCCGAAGCTCCAGGACGTGCACCGGGACCACCATTAAGCTGCCGGCCAGGGTAGCCGGCGGGGCATTGGAAAAGTCCGCGGCCCCAGGGCCCGTGCCACTCACACCTCAGGAATAGCACGGCCGGGAGGCGCTGTCACGGGAAATAGCGCCGCACACCGCCGGACGGTGCAAACCAACGCTCGCGGCGCACTATGGGCACCGCGGCTGCGGGCGGGTGTTAAGGATCCGTCAAGACTTCTGCGGGTCCGGCAGCGGCGACTGAGCCCGGTGTTAGGGTCGGCAGTGACACACGATGCCGGGCATCGCGCGGAGAGGCACGGATGACCACAATGAGCAGGCCGCCTGCGGACCCCTCGGCGGCGCGGCCGGGTGCCCGTGAAAACTTAAGGAGTTGGCTCCTGTTCGGCCTACAGGACGCAAAGGGCACCCACCAAGGGCCCGGTGCCGTGGGTGAATCGCATCTGAAGAAGCATCCATGGTGGCAGGTGATGTGCCTGACCGGCGTCGACTACTTCTCAACCCTGGGCTACCAGCCGGCCATCGCAGCGCTCGCCGCCGGTGTGATCTCGCCGCTGGCGACGATGGTACTGGTGGCTGTCACACTGTTGGGCGCCCTTCCCGTCTACCGCCGGGTTGCCGGGGAGAGCCACCGCGGCGAGGGTTCCATCGCCATGCTGGAGCGGCTGCTGCCCCGTTGGGGCGGCAAGCTTTTTGTGCTCGTTCTGCTGGGGTTCGCCGCTACGGACTTTATGATCACCATGACGTTGTCTGCGGCCGACGCCACAGCCCATGCGATCCAGAACCCGTTCGTTCCGGGCTGGTTGCAAGGCCAAAACGTGCCGGTGACTCTTTTCCTGCTGGCCATGCTCGGCGCGGTCTTCCTCCGCGGGTTTAAGGAGGCCATGGGCGTCGCGGTCGTCCTGGTCGGCATTTACCTCAGCCTCAACGTCGTGGTGGTCATCACCACAGTCCTTGAAGTGCTGGCCCACCCCGTTGCCGTCGGGGACTGGTGGACCGCCCTGACAACCTCCCATGGCAACCCGTTTATGGTGGTCGGCATCGCCCTGCTGGTCTTCCCCAAACTCGCACTGGGCCTGTCCGGCTTCGAGACCGGAGTGGCCGTGATGCCGCAAATCCAGGGAAAGCCGGGTGACACCGAGGAGAATCCGGCCGGCAGGATCGAAGGTGCCCGGCGGCTGCTGACAACCGCCGCCGTCATTATGAGCAGCTTCCTGATCACCACCAGCTTCACGACTGTGATCCTGATCCCCGAGCAGGAGTTCCAACCGGGCGGCCAGGCCAACGGCCGCGCCCTGGCTTTCCTGGCCCACGAATACCTGGGGGCAGGGTTCGGCACTGTCTACGACGTGAGCACGATCGCCATTCTCTGGTTCGCCGGCGCGTCCGCGATGGCCGGGCTGCTCAACCTCGTCCCGCGGTACCTTCCCCGCTACGGGATGGCCCCGGGGTGGGCGCGTGCCGTGCGTCCGTTGGTCCTGGTGTTCACATTGGTCGGATTCCTGATCACATGGCTGTTTAATGCCGACGTCGACGCGCAGGGCGGTGCCTACGCCACCGGCGTCCTGGTGCTGATGACCTCGGCAGCGGTTGCCGTGGCGCTCTCAGCCCGGCGCGCGAGGCAACGCAAGCGGACTCTGGGTTTTGGCGTTATAGCAGCGGTGTTCATCTACACAACGGTGGCCAACATCATTGAGCGCCCCGAAGGCATCCGGATTGCAGCGATCTTTATTGTGGGCATCATCGTGATCTCGTTGCTCTCACGCGTCCGGAGGGCCTTCGAACTTCACGCCACCCAGGTCCATCTGGACCGGCAGGCACTGGAATTTATGTCTGACGATTTGGACGGGCCCATTGCCATCATCGCGCACGAGCCGCTGCGCCTGAGCGCCACGGCCTACCGGGACAAGCTGACATCGGCGATCCAGGTCAGCCACCTGCCGGTGGACTACCAGGCGTTGTTCCTGGAAGTGGTCGTCGACGATTCCTCTGACTTTGAAACGGCTTTGGAGGTGCGAGGGGTGACCCGGCACGGGTACAGGGTCCTGGAAGTCCACGGACCCGTTGTGCCGAACACCATCGCCTCAGTGTTGCTCCACATCCGGGACGTGACCGGATTGATGCCGCATATCTACTTCCGCTGGACCGAGGGAAACCCGGTCACCAACCTGCTCCGCTTCCTCGCGTTCGGTGAGGGCGAGATCGCCCCGGTGACCCGTGAGGTGCTCCGGGAGGCCGAACCCGATGTCACCAAACGGCCCTGGGTCCACGTCGGCTGATAGCCGGACGCCTGACGTCGTGCGCAGCACTTAAAGCAGCACGGACCCGAATCCTCCGTGCGCGTTAAGACAGCGTCAAGATTCATCCTCCGGGCGTTAAGAAACCATCAGGAACCGGATATTCGGCCGTCGCTGGGAGTTGACTTTCACTAGACCCGCAAACGGGGAATGGATGAAAGGAACCTGCGATGGCCGACCTGGCTGTTATCGGAATCCTCATGGTGTCAATGGGATTCGTTATGTGGATAGGCCACGTTGTGGCCGGGATGGTCGGCACCGCCGACGAACGGCCGGAGGGCGGCAAATGAGCGCCGACGCGGTCATGTGGCTGGTCCTGCTGATTGCCGGACTGTGCCTCTTCGGGTACCTGCTGGCCGTCCTGATCCACCCGGAAAAGTGGTGAGCAGATTATGACTTTTAATGCTGCGTCCTTCATCGTCCAGGTGGCCGGACTCCTGCTGGTGCTGGCGGGCCTGCACAAGCCCTTTGGCATCTATCTGGCCCGGGTATTCGAGGGCACAAAAGCCAGCCGTCCTGAGCGCCTCTTCTACCGGCTTGCCGGAATCGACGCGGGTACTGAGCAGACCTGGTCCGTCTACCTGCGCAGCGTTCTGGCGTTTTCTGCTGTATCCATCCTGGCCGTTTACAGCCTCCAACGGCTCCAGGGCGTCCTGCCCGGCAACGGCTCCCTTCCCGGCGTGGACCCGTGGATAGCCATGAACACCGCCGTTTCCTTTGTGACCAACACGAACTGGCAAACGTATGCGCCGGAGGCCACCGTGGGCATTTTCGTTCAGATGGCCCTGCTTGCGGTCCAGAACTTCCTCTCCGCAGCGGTCGGCATCGTCGTCGCCGTCGCCCTCATCCGCGGCATCGCCCGAACGAGGACGCAACGGCTGGGCAACTTCTGGGTGGATCTGGCCCGGACGTCGTTCCGGATCCTGCTGCCGATAGCGTTTATCGCGGCAGTGGTGATGGTCCTCGGCGGCGTGGTGCAGAACTTCTGGCCGACCGACGTCACGAACCAGTTCACCGGAATCAGCCAGACCATTCCCGGCGGCCCGGTGGCGTCCCAGGAAGCCATCAAGGTCCTCGGGACCAACGGCGGCGGCTACTTCAATGCCAACTCCGCCCACCCGTTCGAGAACCCGAACGCCGTCATCAGCTTCTTCGAGGTGTTCCTGATCCTGCTCATCCCTTCGGCCCTGCCCTACGCCTTCGGCCGGATGGTCGGCGACCAGAAGCAGGGCTACACCGTGGCTGCGGTAATGGGCCTCCTGTGGCTTGCTTCCACCACCCTGATGGGATGGGCCGTGGCCTCGGGCCAGGGGGCTGCGACCGCTGCGGCCGGCGGGCTGGGCGAAGGGTTTGAACAACGCTTTGGTCCCGCGCCGAGCGCGATCTTCGCCGCGGCCACCACGCTGACCTCCACCGGCGCGGTCAACGTCGCCCATGACTCCCTGCCGCCGCTGGCCGGCGCAGTAGCCATGGTCAACATGATGCTCGGCGAAGTAGCCCCCGGCGGAACCGGCTCGGGACTTTACGGCCTGCTTATTCTGTCGATCATCGCCGTCTTCATCGCCGGCCTGATGGTGGGCCGGACCCCGGAGTACCAGGGCAAGAGGATCGGCCCAACGGAAATGAAGCTCGCAGCCATGTACATCCTGATCACTCCCACGCTGGTGCTGGCCCTGTCCGGTATCACCGTCCTGCTGCCGGATGCAGTTGCCAACGCCCCGTCGTCCGGTCCCCATCAGTTCAGTGAGGTGCTCTACGCCTTCACCTCCGGGGCCAACAACAACGGGTCCGCTTTCGGCGGCATCACCACATCAGGCCCGTACCTCTCGGTCATGATGGGCCTGGCAATGCTGTTTGGCCGCTTCCTGCCGATTATCCTGGTGCTCGCCCTCGCCGGCTCCCTGGCCCGGCAAGGCAAGGTTCCAGCCTCCGCCGGTACCGTACCCACCCACGGCTTGCTGTTCGGCGCCCTGCTGCTCGGCGTGACAGTAATTATGACCGCCGTGAGCTACTTCCCTGCCCTTGCCCTCGGGCCCCTCGCAGAAGGACTCCTCAAATGACCCGGTCCAGCCCGGCACCCGCCGCGGACACCGCCACCCGAACCTACGCCGACGGCAACCCCCTCGGCACCCCCGGCGAACACAAACACCACACTAAAACCCCGGCAAAACTGACGTTCGCAAGCGTTATGGCCGCCCTGCCTCTCGCAGTCCGGAAGCTCGCGCCCGGGCAGATGATCCATTCCCCGGTCATGTTCACAGTGCTGGTGGGCGCCGCCTTGTGCACTGCGCTCTCCTTCTACCGGCCGTCGGCCTTCGGCATTGCGGTCACCGCCTGGCTATGGCTCACCGCACTGTTCGGCACACTGTCCGAATCCATCGCGGAGGGCCGCGGCAAGGCCCAGGCCGACAGCCTCCGCGCCAGCCGCCAGGGAATCTTGGCCCGGCTCCGGCAGCCCGACGGAGCCATCAAAGAGGTCCCCGGCACCGAGCTTCGGCTCAACGACGTCGTCATTTGCGAAGCGGGAGACGTCATCCCCTCGGACGGCGAAATCATCGAGGGCCTGGCCAGCGTCGACGAATCGACGATCACCGGCGAATCGGCGCCGGTGATCCGCGAATCCGGCGGCGACCGGTGTTCCGTCACCGGCGGTACAAAGGTCCTCTCGGACCGGATCGTCATCCGCATCACCGCCGAGCCCGGCGCGACGTTTGTCGACCGGATGATCAAGCTCGTCGAGGGCGCCGTGCGGCAGAAAACGCCCAACGAGATTGCTCTCCACGTGCTGCTGGTATCACTGACCATCGTCTTCCTGGCCGTGACCATGTCACTGGCGCCGTTCGCCGCCCTCGCCGGCGCAACGCCGTCGCCGATTGTGCTGGTTGCGCTGCTGGTCTGCCTGATCCCGACCACTATCGGGGCCCTGGTCCCGGCGATCGGCATCGCCGGGATGGACCGGCTGGTCCAGCACAACGTGCTGGCGACCTCCGGCCGCGCCGTGGAGACCGCCGGAGATATCACCACCCTCCTGCTCGACAAGACCGGAACCATCACCTACGGCAACCGCCGGGCCGTGAATTTCTTCCCCGCCCATGGTGTTGAGCCGGCCCGGCTTGTGGAAGCGGCCCGGGTCTGCAGCCTGGCCGACGAAACCCCGGAAGGACGGTCCATCGTGGATCTCGCCGCCGGGGACGGTGCTGCCGGGCAGGATCTGGCAACGCTGCAGCGCAGTTCCGGTGATTTCACGGTGGTCCCTTTCAGCGCCAGCACGCGTATGAGCGGGCTGGACCTTGACGGCCGGCAGATCCGAAAGGGCGCCACCTCTGCAGTGTCCGCGTTCGTTGCCGGTTACGGCGGCCACACCCCGGCGGAGGTCACGGACCGCGTCAACGACATCTCCGCCGGGGGCGGCACTCCCCTGCTGGTCGCCCAGGTGAGCCAGGACGGCAGCGCGGAAATTTTGGGGACCGTTCACCTCGCCGACGTCGTCAAACCCGGAATGCACGCCCGATTCGACGAACTGCGGAAAATGGGCATCCGCACCGTGATGATCACCGGGGACAACCCCGTTACCGCCCGGGCGATCGCCGCCGAGGCCGGCGTCGATGATTTCCTGGCCGAAGCAACCCCCGAGGACAAACTCGCGGTCATCAAAAAGGAGCAGGCAGCCGGCCGGCTCGTGGCCATGACCGGGGACGGCACCAACGACGCCCCTGCCCTGGCCGCGGCGGACGTCGGCGTCGCCATGAACTCCGGCACCCCCGCCGCCAAGGACGCTGCCAACATGGTGGACCTCGACTCCGATCCCACCAAACTCATCAATATCGTCGGCATCGGCAAGCAACTGCTGATCACCCGCGGGGCGCTGACCACGTTCTCGGTCGCCAACGACGTCGCCAAGTACTTCGCGATTGTGCCCGCCCTCTTCACCGCGGCCTTCCCGGGGCTCGGGCTGCTGAACATCATGGGCCTGGCAACCCCCTCCTCGGCCATCCTCTCCGCGGTGATCTTCAACGCCCTGGTCATCGTCGCCTTGGTGCCGCTCGCGCTCCGGGGTGTGAAATACCGCGCCGTCTCGGCCAATCAGGCGCTGGCCCGGAACCTGCTGATCTACGGGCTCGGTGGACTCATCGCCCCCTTCGTCGGCATCAAGATCATCGACCTGATCATTTCCCTCATCCCCGGCATCGGCTAGGAAGACCATTATGAACACTCTTACCGGCTATCTGCGCCAGGCCGGAACTGCGCTGCGGTTCCTGCTCCTCGCCGCCCTCGTCCTTGGCGCCGCCTACCCGCTGGCCGTCTTTGGCGTCGGGCAGCTGATCGCCCCGTACCAGGCCAACGGGTCCATCATCAAAGACAGGGCGGGAGCCCCGGCAGCGTCTGCCTTGATCGTCCAGGCCCCCGCCGACGACGCCGGCGTCCAGGATCCGCGGTGGTTCCATGCCCGGTCTTCCGCGGTGAAATGGGACCCGGCGTCGTCATCGGCCAGCAACCTCGGTCCCAATGATCCCAAGCTCTTGGACGCCGTCACCGCCAACCGGTCAGCTGTTGCTGGCGCCGAAGGCGTCGACGCGGAACGGGTGCCGGCAGACGCGGTAACTGCCAGCGGCTCGGGTCTGGACCCGGATATCTCCCCCGCCTACGCCCGGCTGCAGGTTCCCCGCGTTGCCAGGGCGCAGCACCTGAGCGCCGATGCGGTGATGTCCCTGGTCAACAAGCACACCAGCGGCGGCTTGGAGGCCTTCCTGGGCCAGCCTTCCGTGAACGTGACTGCCCTCAACATTGATCTCGCTGCCACGGTACAGTCCAAGTGAGAGTCCACCTGAGAGTCCGAGCGAAAGGATAAGTCCATGGCCCGTGGCACGCTGCGGATCTTCCTGGGAGCCGCGCCCGGGGTCGGTAAAACCTACGCGATGCTTGAGGAAGCGCACCGCTTAAGCCGGCGCGGCGAGGACGTTGTGGTCGCCTGGGCCCTGGACCATGGGCGCAGCGACACCAGTGCCCTGCTAGAGGGGCTGGAAGTTGTGCCGTCCAAGCACCTGGCATACCGCGGGACGGAGTTTGTGGAAATGGACCTGGACGCCGTTCTTGCACGGGCTCCCGGCACCTCGGTAGTGGACGAATATGCCCACTCCAACATTCCCGGCAGCCGCCATGCCAAAAGGTGGGAGGACATCGACGAACTCCTCGATGCCGGCATCAACGTTTTGTCCACGGTCAACATCCAGCATCTGGCATCCCTGGGCGACGTCGTCAGCGCCATCACCAACGTCCGCCAGGCCGAGACCGTGCCGGACGACATCGTCCGCCGGGCAGACCAGATCCACTTGGTTGACATTTCCCCTGAGCTGCTGCGCCAGCGGCTGGGCGATGGCAAAATCTACAGCGGCGACAAGATTGACGCGGCCCTGACGAACTACTTCCGGCTGGGCAACCTCACCGCCCTGCGGGAACTGGCACTTCTCTGGCTGGCTGACCGGGTGGATGAAGGCCTGGCCAGGTACCGCGCTGAACAGGGCATCGAGGCTACCTGGCCCGCCCGGGAGCGGATTGTTGTGGGCCTGACCGGCGGCCCCGAAGGGGAGATCCTGATCCGCCGCGGGGCCCGGATCCTGAACCGCGTCAATGGCGGGGACCTGCTGGCCGTGCACGTCCGGGCGGCTGACGGCGTGGCGGGCGAATCACCCCAAGCTCTCGAAGCCCAGCGTCGTTTGATCCTGGACCTGGGCGGCAGCTACCACGTCGTGACCGGCGAGGATCCGGCTGACGCGCTGCTGGACTTCGCCCGCAGCGTCAACGCCACCCAGATTGTCGTCGGCATCTCACGCCACAAGCGGCTCGCGGGCCTCCTGGGAAGCCTGCTCGGCGGCGGCACCGGGACCAGGGTCGTGCGCGACTCCGGTGACATCGACGTCCACATGGTCTCCCACCCCCTCGGCGGCCGCGGCGCCGGTCCGCGGCGGCAACGGGACCTCGGGCGGATCCGTGTCGCCGCGGGTTTTGTCCTGTCCGTCGTACTTCCTGTACTGCTGCAGATGCTGCTCTCGCTGAACCCGGACCGGAATGTTGCCACCGCAGCACTCATCCAGCTCGCCGGGTCCGTCGCCGTCGCGCTGGTCGGCGGACTCTGGCCCGCCGTCCTGGCCGCCCTCTGGAGCAGCCTCCTGGTCAACTATTTCTCCACACCCCCACTGGGCAACCTGACCATCAGCGACCCGCAGAATCTTCTCGCCCTGTTGGTCTTTGTGGGCGTCTCCGCGGCCGTTGCCGTCGTCGTCGACCTCTCCGCCCGCCGGTCCAAGGAAGCCTCGCGCGCACGGGCGGAGGCAGCCACGCTGGGGGACCTCACCCGCAGCGCCGGCCGTGCCGAGGACACCCTAAAGGGACTCCTCGATCAGGCCCTGGACGTGTTCCAGGTCAGTGGCGCGGTCCTCTACAGTTCCGCCGGAAACCCCGGCACTGGAGGGGCAGGGAAGGCCGGCTGGCGGCTCGTGGCACAGGCCGGCACAGTCCCTTCCGCCGGCCTTGACGGTGCGGAAAACATCGAAGAGATCGACTCCACAACCCGCCTCGTCCTCTCCGGACGGACACTGCCCGCCAGTGACAGACGGTTGCTCGGTGCGTTCGGCGTGCACCTGGCCGCGCAGCTGGAGCGCCAGCAGCTGGCGGCCAGCCGCCGGGACGTCGTGCGGCTTGCCGAGGGCAACACGATGCGGACCGCCATTCTCCGTGCGGTCTCCCACGACCTTCGGACACCGCTGGCGGGCATCAAACTGGCCGTCGGCGGCCTCAGGCAGCCGGACGTCCACTACACCGACGAGGAGGAACAAGAGCTGCTCGCGACCATAGACGAATGCTCTGACCGGCTGGATGCGCTGGTGGGCAACCTGCTGGACATGTCCCGGATCACCTCCGATTCCGTCAATCCGCTCATCAGGCCAGCGCGCTGGTACGACGTGATGCCTGCCGCTCTGCAGGGAATCCCGGCCGGCCGGGTGCGGATCGAGCTGCCCGGCAATATGCCCGAAGTCGAGGCTGACGCCGGAATGCTGGAACGCGTCATCGCAAATATCGTGGAGAACGCCGTCAAGTACGCACCGGACTCCGACGTTGTGATTGTAGGAGCAGCAGGCGGGCTCAGCCACGCAACGCTGGGTGGCCAGCCTGCGGGGGAACTGCGCATCATCGACCACGGCCAGGGCGTGCCGGCGGAAAGCGTCGTACGGATGTTCCAGCCGTTCCAACGCCTCGATGACGTCCCGCAGGCAACTGGCGTGGGTCTGGGACTGGCTGTTGCCAAAGGCTTCACCGAGGCGATGGGCGGAACCCTGACCGCGGAAGGGACACCAGCTGGCGGACTGACGATGGTGATCCGGCTGCCCCTCTCTCCCGGGGCGGCATTCCACCAGACTGGGGCCCAAACTGGTGGCCAAACACGGCGTCAGGCGCAGCCAGCCCTCCCGCGGCCGCTGAACACCCAACCCGCGTCCGCGACGGAGGCCACGCAGTGAACGACGTGCTTGTGGTCGACGACGATCCCCACATTCTCAAAGCCCTCAAGATCACCCTGCATGCGCACGGATACAACGTTGTGACGGCCCCCGACGGCGATTCCGCACTTAGGGCCGCCGCCCAACACAGCTTCGCCGTCATCGTGCTGGACCTGGGCCTGCCGGACATGGACGGAACGACCGTCATCAACCGTCTCCGGCAATGGAGCCGCGTCCCGATCCTGGTCCTGTCCGCACGGCACGGCTCCGAGGACAAGGTCCGGGCCCTGGATGCCGGAGCCGACGATTACGTCACCAAACCCTTTGGACTGGACGAGCTGCTGGCGCGGCTGCGGGCCGTCCAACGCCGCAGCATCCAGGCCGACGAAACGCCCATCGTATCCACTCCCGCTTTCACTGTGGACCTGGCTAAAAAACGCATCACCCGCAACGGGGAGGATGTTCGGCTGACCCCCACCGAATGGGGCATCCTGGAACTGTTGGTCCGGAACCCCGAGAAGCTCATCACGCAACAGCAGTTGCTCACCGAAATCTGGGGTCCTGCGTATGCCAAGGAAGCCAACTACCTGCGTGTGTATATGGCCCAGCTCCGCCGCAAGCTCGAACAAGAAGCCGGCAACCCCCGCCACTTCCTGACCGAGGCGGGCATCGGATACAGGTTCATGCCCTGACCCGCAGCCATAAACCCGGCCGGGCCTTTGCACTTGTGGCCCGCGTTGGGCAGGCTGGTCTGATTGGTGCCGGAGCTGGTTTGCGCCGAAGTCCGGCCGGGGTAACGGCCGATGGAAAATTGACGCCGCGGAGTTTTACGTTGTCCCCGGCAGGATGCCCGACGACACTTGCGACGGCAGTCTATGATTCCGGCGTCGGAAAGCGTTGTTATGCACCGCGTAGGCTCGAATGCCGGCGGCGCCGGGCGCGAACGCAACGAGGGTTCGCTGGGGGAAGCCTGCCCGCTGGCGGCGGATTGTCAGCATCGGGTAAACCGGGCTGCTTACCGGGCAGTCCCTGTGGTGCGGCGTGACGAATATCATACGTGGGGCTGGGCTGACAACGCCGCCCTGCGTTCTTGGACGATCACACCGTTGAAAGGGACCTCATGAAAATTGGCAACCGAGCGTGGACCATTGTCGCGGCCGCAGGACTTGCGGGCCTGACCGGATGCTCCGCCCCTGCCGGGCAGGCACCGAGCCAGGATCCGCCTGCCTCCACTTCATCCGCGGCGCAGGCATCGCCGGGTGCAACAACTCCGGGATCATCCGGGGCTTCCTCCGGACCGGCCGCACCGGACGGGGAAACCGTGATCAAAATCCGGGACTTCGCCTATGAGATGCCGGCGTCCGTCGCGCCTGGAGCGACAATCACTGTGATCAACGAGGACACCGCCCCGCACACGGTCACCGCCAAGGACGGTGGGGCGTTTAATGCGCAGGTGGCGGCCGGGCAAACTATAACCTTCACGGCCCCCAAGGACGCTGGCGATTACGCCGTCATCTGCACGTACCATCCCCGGATGGCCGGAACACTGGTCGTGAAATGACGCCGGCCAGGCAGCGCGTAGGCCGGTCGGCTGTTGTGCGGCTGGGCCTGCGCACCCTGATTGCTGCCGGGTTGGCGATCAGTGCGGTGATCCACTTCCAGCTTGCCGCCGGTTACCAAGAGGCCGCACCGGGCGGCGTCGGGCAGGGAACCCTGTTCCGAATCCACGCTGCGGGGTCGTTGCTGGCGGCGGTGTTTGTCCTGCTCAATGGGGGCTCGCGGGCCTTTATTGGGGCGGCAGTGATGTCACTCTCGGCGTTCGCCGCGGCAATCATTTACCGCTACGTTCAGCTGCCGGAGATCGGGCCGATCCCGGCTATGTATGAGCCTGTCTGGTACCCGGAAAAGGTCCTCGCCACCGTCGTCGAGGGGCTGGCCGGGCTGCTGTCCGTTGGTGGATATCTCCTGCTGCGCAAGGGCGCGCAAACGCGCGGGCCCGGCCCCACAGCAGCGGGCGCGAGCCCCCAGGGCCCGCCGGCGTAATTTATCTCACATCCAAACACATCTGGATCCCAATCCGCTCCGAACTACTGCTGTCCCTAACGTGGGACATCACGAACACTTGCATGAGGAGAATGCTTCGATGAAGAAGACACTGCGATTCATGGCAATACCCACCCTTGCTCTGGGAGCGCTCGCCCTTTCCGGTGCCCCGGCCATGGCGGCCGACGGGTCATACCAGTCCACACTGGGACAGATCAACGGCAGCTCCGCGTCCGGCACGGTCACCGTCGACGTCACGGGTAACCAGGCGCACGTTGTGCTGAAGGTTGCAGGACTGGCCCAGACCTTTATGGACGCGCCTTACCCGCATGTTCAGCACATCCACGGCGGTGCCAAGGGCGCGTGCCCGGCACCGGGTGCGGATATGGACGGCGACGGTGTGGTCAGCACAACAGAGGGAGCTCCGTCCTATGGCGGCATTGTCACCACGCTCTCCACCACCGGCGATACCAGCCCGGCCGCCGGGCTGGACCTCAAGGTCGCCGGTCAGGGCGCCAGCTACACCGTTGACCGCACGTTCGAATTGAACGCGGAAACTAAGGCTGCCCTGGAAGCCGGAACCGCGGTTGTGGTTGTCCATGGTCTCGACCCGGCCACGCTGAGCGCTGCCGGCCAGGCGGCGAAGAGCGATCTGGCGCCTACCCTGCCGCTGGCAGCAACATCGCCGGCCCTGTGTGGAACCCTGGCTGTCGGTCAAATGTCCATGCCGGTCGGTGGCGCTGACACCGGCGTCGCACAGGGTACCAGCGGAACGGACGCGGGAACGCTCGCGCTGGGTGGTGGCCTTGTGCTTGCAGCCGCCGCCGGCGGGGTTTATCTGGTTCGCCGCCGCCATTCCGGTTCAGCGGCTTAAGCACAGCTGCCCGGACTGTCATTATGACGACAACGAATTTCGGCCGCCGCGGAAGCCTGCTGGCCTCCGCGGCGGTTGGACTTCTGCTCCTTGCCGGCTGCTCGGCAGGCAACGCAGAAATATCCGCCGGCGCCTCCGGTGCGGCACGGTCAGCGTCGCCAACACCGAACACATCCACGGCTTCGGCGACGGCCACCAGCCCGGCACCGGCCACGGTGTCCGCCCAGGCCCTTCCCACTGTGCTGCCGAAATCTACTCCTGCCTCGCTCTCCATCCCGGCGATCGGCGTCCAGACTGAACTCCTCGGCCTGGGCCTGCGGGATAACAAGTCTCTTCAGGTGCCGCCGGACGGCCCCGGAGCACCGGCTGGCTGGTACAACGGATCACCCACCCCCGGTGAACGCGGACCGGCCGTCCTGCTGGGCCACGTCAACGCGGTCGGCGGCGGACCCGGAGTTTTCGCCAACCTCCGCAGCCTTACCGCTGGAACACCTGTCACCATCCAACGGACCGACGGCTCCACCGCAACGTTCACGGTTGACCGGGCCGCAGCTTATGGCAAGGACGCGTTCCCCACCCTGGAGGTCTACGGCAATACGACTGCGGCCGAACTGCGGCTGATCACCTGCGATGGATACGATCCAGCCACGGGACTGTTCGACGACAACTACGTCGTCTACGCCACGCTCCAAACCTGACCGTCCGGTCTGTGCAACATTGCCACGGCGGCTCCGTTGCAAAACGACGCGAGCGATAATTCACAAGGAAGTGGACGCGACATGAAATACCAAAATTCCTGGCTTGCAGCACTGGCCGCGGCGTCGCTGCTGCTGTCCGGCTGCGCTGCCGCCGGAGCCGCCGCTCCCGGCGCCGCGGCGCCGACGGCGTCGGAGACCCACGCGGCGGGGCACACCGGGGAGCAACACGATACCGGCACCGACGCCCCGGCCGCGGCCGAGGGCCCACCTGAAGCGGCCCAAATGGTGTGCGGGAAAGAGACGCAGGACAATATCTCTTCGAGCCTTGCCCTCAGCGCTGCCCCGCACAGCGTGAGCAGCTGGGCCGACAAACTCTTCACCTGTACCTATCACCTTGCCGAAGGAAGCTTCGTGATCTCCGTGAAGGAATCAGCTGATCCTGCAGCGGCTCGCCAGTACTTTGATGCGCTGCAAAGTGAAGCCGGGGATGCGGCGCCGATCCAAGGGCTTGCCAACCTCGGGTTCCCGGCCTACGAGACACCCCGGGGGTCAGTTGTTTTCCTGAAGGACAACATGACCCTGTCCGTGGACGCCACAGACCTGCCCGGAGCCGTCGGGCCGAACAGCGTCACACCCGCGGCATTTGCATACCAAATCGCAACCACCATCCTGGCCTGCTGGACCGAACACCCCTAAAGCGCCCGTTAGTGGTGGCTGTGCTCGCTAGCAACTCCTACGCCCCCGGCGGCGGCCAACGGTGGCGTCAGTGGTGGCTGAGGTGCTCGTCGTCTTTCCAGATGCCGTCACCGGGCATGTCGAGCCGGCCGGTCATCGGCTCGCGCCATTGCGGGGTGTCAGTGGGTTCTCCCCAGTAGTCGGTGACTCGCACGGCTTTCCCATCCTCAAGTTCGCCGATGGTCACGTTGCGGTAGAGCCGACCGTCGCCGTAGTTGCACGTCCACTCCACCACCACAACATCTTTCAGGTGGAGGCGTCTTCCAACCTCGAGCGTAAGTTCGGCGAAATTGCCCTCGACGCTGCCGATCAGCTTTTTGGTGCGCACGACCTCGCCCATTTGAGGCCATTGCCGCACCGCATTCTCGGCCAGAGGCACACCGAGGATGTAGGCGAGGCGGGTCTCACCGTTGGACGCCGCTTGATCAGTGTTCATCGAAATATCCCTCCGTCTGTCCCCTTGTCGCCGAGTGTTGTGCCTGACCGCGGCTTAGGGGCGGCCCGTCCGGTTGATTGGATCTCCAGACTTTTTGCTGGCGTTGGGGCACACGGCCATCATCGACTAACCAACGCCGCGTTGGCAACGGTGTGTCCCAAACGGCAGTGGCAGGATCTGCCGGAATTCTTTACCCTGGCCCGCCTGCCGTGCAGCCGTCAGTCCGGGCAACGACTGCGGCCCGTTCCGGTCGGCGGATAGAGGTGGCTGCCACCTGGTGGAATACCAGCAGTTACTCCGGCGGACGTTTGCGGAACGGTCGCAGCCTTGATAAGCAAGCGGTGACTTGCCTATAGTGAAGCCATGGTTGATGTCTTCCGAGCACTCGACGATGCGACACGGCGCACAGTCCTTGATGAGTTGTCAGTGCGCGACGGTCAAACCCTGTTTGAGATCTGTTCCATGCTGACGGTGCGGCATGGCCTCAGCCTCACGCGCCAGGCGATCTCACAGCACCTCGGCGTGCTTGAGTCGGCAGGCCTCGTAGTGACGGAGCGGCGCGGACGTTCCAAGTTCCACTACTTTAACCCTGAGCCAATCGCCGAGATTACCGGACGATGGACCGCCAGAAAGAGGATCGAAGAATGAAAATTGCCCTGACGAGCCTGTTCGTCGACGACCAGCGCGCTGCCCTTGCCTTTTACACGGACGTGCTCGGTTTCTCGAAGCGCCACGACATCCCCCTCGGCGATGACTTCTGGATCACCGTTGTATCCCCCGAATCGCCGGATGGTCCGGAGCTGCTTCTCGAACCGTCGAGCCACCCGGCAGTAAAGCCGTATCGGGATGCCCTGGTCGAGGACGGCATTCCACTCGCTCAATTCGCCGTCGCTGACATCGAAGCCGAGCACTCCAGACTCACCGGCAGGGGCGTGGTGTTCACGCAGCCGCCAACTGACATCGGCACCGCTGTGGTGGCCGTCTTTGATGACACCTGCGGCAACCTCATCCAGCTCATCGAAATGAAGCGGGACGAGGACGACGCCGACTCCCGCTGAGCGAGCGACGGATTCGAACCACGGCTTCACCCAGCTGCGCGAACTCGGCGACGCCGTCTCGAAGATTCCGACCGAGGAGACCGAATCATGGGGAAAATCATGCGCCGTCGATTACTTCCGCCGTGGGCGCTTGTGTATCTGATGGGTCGATGGCCTCCACCGAGATCAAGATGAGGCCAAGATTTCGGACTTTCACCAGGAGCCCGTGCAGCGCCGGTTGATCAGGGACGAAACCGCGCAGGCTGGTCGTCCCATCGTCTTCGTGGGTCAGGGTAAGGTCGCCGAACCAGGCAGACCAGCGCTCGTCGAGGTGCCCATCCACCCGAAGCTGGTAGCCAGCGGGATCCTTTTGTTTGCGTCGCTGCCCCATTAGGACCAGGCCTCCGGCGCCGGCGGCCCGGTCCGGCTGCTGCAGCGGTGGATGACGACCTCAGCGACCGTGAGATTGATAGCCCACCCGGCGCCCAGCATAAGGTCGGTACTTAGCACGCTGGTGCCGAACGCTGCGTGTCCTATGCCTTGGGTGAATACCTGGGTGCCTGCTCCTAGGGCCAAGGCATAGGCCCGCGTCATCCATGCCTGGTGAAGGCTTATGTCGCCTCGGCGGACTGCCGCGAATCCCAGGATGATGCTGGCAGCCATGCCGGATCCGAAAGCCAGTCGAAACACATAAGCGAGTTCCCCGGTGCCCGGCTGGCGGGGGTAGAACAACGTCATCCACAGTGCAGATGCCGCCACTGCCAGGCCGAGTCCCAACAAAGCTCGTCCAGCCGTCCGGTGCCAAACCGGGTGGCGACGCCGGAGCCTGGGGGCGAATTGAACTGCGCCGACGACGGCGTATCCCACGGCGCAGACGATATGCACTGTCACAGCCAGGGGCGAGGCGGTCATCCGGGCGTTATCCGGGATAAGCGGCGGGCCGCCGGCCAGTTCCAACAGCCGCAGGCAACCGGCAGCGGCCGGAACCAGGACGAGGGCTACCAGCGCGAACGGCACCCACCCCACCTGGCGGGCCGACCGGTGGGGACGCGCCGCCGCCTGAATGCTCACTTGGCGCCTGCTTGGTGGAGCGGTGAGCTGACCGTGCCGTTGAGGCGACGGGCAGCAGGGGCGCGCAAGCCGTGCCACAGCGAGTAGCCGAGGCCGATCATGGCTACACCGGTAGGAATAGCGAACAGCCGTTCGTTGACTTGCGGAAGCAGCGGGATGGCGAGAGTTGCCACGGATCCGGCGGCGAGAAGCACGGCGGCCCACCGGGCGAGGATGCCGGCGCGGAAGAGTCCGATGCCGAACAACAGGCCGCCGCCGAGGAAGGTGGCGGCCGAGGCCAGGTTCAGGAGCTGCATCAGGCCGATGTCGCCGCTGGCCTGGCCGCCCGTCACTACGGCAAAGACGTCGTTGACGTATCCGGGCGCCATTCGGGCAAGCGTTGGAAAGACAACAGCGCCGATGACTTCGACGCTCATCATCAAGAGGTAGCCGGCGCCGAACACGAGGTACCCGATCAGGCCCAGCACTCCGGCCTGCCTCACCTGGCGCAGGTACATGCCGGTGATGCCGACCAGCGATAGGCCGGACATCAGCACCTTCAGGCTTTGTCGGACCGTGTACTCGGTGGTGGTGGCGAACTCTGCATCCAAGGGAGGGTGGCTGATCTGGACACCGATGAACAGCAGGCCTGCTGCGACGGCGGCCAGGCCGGCTGAGCGGGCGAGGCGGGCGGGTGTTATGGACATGTCTGGCTCCCTAATCGTAAGTCCCGGCCGCGTGGCGCTGCCGGATAACTCAAAGGTAGGGACGGATGGTGTGACCCGGCGTCACCCCATGATGTGACTGACAGGATGAAACATGATCGTGGTAGCGGCTAGATCAGCCCGTGGTCGCGGGCACAAATAACCGCTGCTCGGCGGCTGGTTACGCCGAGTTTGGTGAAGACGTGTTTGGTGTGGGATCGCAAGGTGTTGTGCGAGATGAACAGTTCGCGGGCGATCTCCGGTCCGGTCAGCGCGCTGTCGAGGAGCTTGAGAACCTGGATCTCCCGCTCGCTGAGGGAGTCAACGGCCGACGCCGGGCGCTCCCCTGGCCGGGAGGTTTGCGCCGCAGACCCCTTGCCCAGGTTGAGCAGCCGTGACGCGTGGGCGACGGTGCCGCCGTCGTGCATTGCCGAACGCAACAACTCCACCATGGGCGCTCCTTCGTCCAGGAACAGCCGCACGTACTCATCGGGTTCAGACGCTTCCTCCCACGCGCAGCGAAGCGCTTCGAGCGCCAGTTGTCGATGCCCCTGCACGTGGTACACCAAACCCTGGAGCATAAGGATCTCCACCACGCTGCCCGCGCGCCCGGATGCCGAGGCATGGGTCAGCAACTCCGCCAACAGGCGGTGGACGCCCCGGACGGCGCCGCCTTCCGGGTCGGCCCGCTCCTGGGCAATCAACAGCCGCACCAGCGTCAGGTGATTGTATTCCCTGAGATAGCTGACCTCGTCCGTGACGGAAAGCCCCCGTTCACGTGCCCAGCCAGCAGCCTCCGACAAGGCGCCCTGGGCTATCCAAACGCGCGCCTTGATGGCGGCTATCGGGCGCACATCCGGGAAGAACCCGGGCCGGTAGAGCTCCTCCGCCTGGTCAAGAAAATCGATGGCGCGATCGTGGTTTCCTTCATCGCGGGCCACCAGTCCCGACGCCACGAACCACCGGTAACGGCTTTCCGTCATCGGTCCGCGGTGAACAAACGCCGCGGCCAGCTCAAGGTGCTGCTTGGCGTTGCCGAGGTCTCCGGCCTGGCGATCAATTTCGCCCAGCCCGACATGCAGGTCACTGCTCGCCCGGGCCATGGATCCACCGCGCGCCCGGGCCCGCTTCAGCGACTTCTGATACAGCCGGCGTGCCTCGCCGGGACGCCCCGTCGCGAGCCACAGGTCCGCGAGCACCACCGTGCCGCTGAGCTCGTCGACCAGGTTTCCGCCTGCTCGCAGGCTCGCCACAGCCTCGGAGAACGCCCGCGCCGCTCTCCGCACGTCGCCGGCAGCCCAGGCTGCGAGCCCCAGGAACCCGGCGGCCCCGCCGCGCGCGAGATGGTCATCCGGGCCGGCAAGCTCAAGTGCCTGCCGGGCATAAGACGAGGTGGCCGCCATATCACCCCGTGCCTGTGCGAGGGAAGCCCGATAAACAGCAATTGTCGACGGCAGTGTCTGGACCTCCTCTATGCCGGCCCAGGACGGCGTCGTTCCACCGCGTGACGCTGATTCCGGCACGCCGAGTTTCACTTCCGCAGCGAGTGCGCTACCCGCGTCATCGAGCCAGGATTCCACCCCGTCAAGGTCCCCGGAGGCCATCAGCATCCCGGCAAAGAAGACACTCAGGACTGGACTGCGGCGAATGGCATCCTCGGGAAGGACGCTCAGCCAACTATGCAATACGGCATCCTGGCGGTTGCGCCGCAGTACCGGCACCGCCAACTCCATCAGGTGCACGGCACGGTCGAAGTCGAAGGCGGCCAAGGCATGCCTGACGGCGTCCTCACTCTGGTCATGGGATTCATACCACCGGCTGGCGCGCTGGTGCAGTAACGGAATCCGTTCGGGGTGCTCGCTGAGGAGGCGGGCCCGCAGCACGTCGGCGAACAGGTTGTGGTAGCGGTACCACTCACGCCGATCATCCAGCGGGACGAGGAACAGGTTCGCCCGCTCCAAGGCCGTGAGCATTTGGCTCCCGTCGCCGCGCCCGGTAAGCGCATCACAGAGCGGACCGGTGAGCCTGTTGAGAACAGCCGAGTCCAGCAAGAACCGACGAACCGCATCAGGTTGATGCCGCAGCACCTCCTCGACGAGGTAGTCGAGCACATAGCGGTCGTTCCCGGCGAAGCGGGCGATGAAGCCGGCGACGTCGTCGTGCCGTTGGAGCGAGAGCGCGGCGAGCTGAAGCGCGGCAATCCACCCCTCGGTCCGTTCTTCCAGCGTCGCCACGTCGTCCGCGGCCAGGTCCAGTCCCGCCACTTCTTTGAGGTAGGCGGCGGCCTCCTCCGAGGTGAAGCGCAGATCCGCGGCACGGATCTCGATCAGCTCGCCGCGCACCCGCCACCGGGACAGTGGCAGATCCGGGTCGGCCCGCGTGCTGATCACCACGTGCACGCGAGGCGGAAGGTGCTCAAGCAGGAAAACCATTCCCGCGCTGATATCGCCACTGTCGACCACGTGGTAGTCATCGAGCACAAGCCAAACATCAGCGGCAGCCGCGGCCAGATCGTTCAGCATCGTCGCAAGAACAAGCTCGGTGGGCATTGGTCTGGACGCGATGAGCTCAAGCGCAACCGGACCGATGCCCGGCACCGCCATTTGGAGGGCATTCACTACGTAGGTCCAGAACGACGCAGGCTCGTTGTCCGCAGGGTCGAGCGCGAGCCAGGCAACACAGCGGGCTTCACCGGGCGTTTCAGCCAGCCACTCTGCGAGCAGCGTAGTCTTGCCGAAGCCAGCCGGAGCGGATATCAGCGTAAGCCGCGGCTCTGCTCCGCCACGCAAGCGTTCGCTGAGCCTGGGGCGAGGTACCAGGGCACGTCTCAGCTTCGGAACGAACAGCTTCGTAGCAATTATCGGATATGCCATGTGATCCCCGCTGGCCAAAAGTGTGTGGCAGATAACACCAGCCTACCGAGGCGCTGGTCAACATCGATGCCGCTTCGGCAGTGCGGCCGCCTCTGGCACTCAAACCCTCCCGGGGACGGGCCCTTGCTTTAACCGATCCCGCCCCATAAGTTCGCCTTGGCCCACTAACGCTGCAAGGCCGAATGGTCCTGACCCGAAACGATATGCGCGGCACGAGAACTGAAATGATGAATGACATGGATATTGTCCAGTTCCTGGAAGACCGGACGTCGGAGCAGGAGGCGGCGCTCCGAGCCGGGGCCTTCACACTCGGCTCATCCACGAACCCCGCTGATGGCAGCGAAGACAGCGCCACCGTGCAGGAACGCATGCTGGAAGAATGCGCCCAGCAGCGAGCCCTCATTGCGAGCTGGAAGGAATCAGCCGCGGCGGAAGGGATCACCGACCCGGATGAAGCAACCGACACCATCGCCATCGCCAGGCGAACCATGCTCGTTCTGCTCGCAGGTGCCCACCGGGACCACCCGGACTACAATCCGGATTGGGACCCGGAACCGCCCACCATTGGACCCGGCGACCCGTCCCGGGGATAGATACCTTGTAGGACAACCCCCGGCCGCCTGCGTTGAATGACGGTTCGACTCCCGGCTTTTAACACTCCCCCGTCGGTGCCTCCGATCCCGGCCGGATCTACTGGGCCCGGCCGGCTGACGAGCCGCATCAGTTTTCCGGGGGTATCCATCAGCGGATCCTCATCGCGATGGCCATTGCCCTCGAGCCGCCCTTGTTGATCGCGGACGAACCGACGACAGCACTGGACGTTACCGTGCAAGCCCAGATCCTCGAGCTGCCGACCGCCTGGCTGTTATGTATGCCGGGCGAATTGTGGAAGCGGGCGACGCTGATGCTGTGCTCGGCTCCCCCGCCCATCCGTACACTGATGCCCTCCTCTGTTCGGTGCCACAAGCCGCTATGCGCGACGCAGATCTCCTGAAGAACTCAGGCCTACTGCTCAACCTGAGGGAGCCACCGTGCCTTGTGCGCTCCGCATTTGCCGTTCCCGATGCCCCAGGAGCGTCGGGGTGTCCGCGCAACAAGTGATCAGGCCGCACGAACTGCGTGGTCTGCTGCCGATCAGCGGCCGCGGACTACGCGCTCGGCAGATCCTCCCGGTCCGGCACGAAGGTGCTGCCGGGTCGATTACACCGGCAGCTACGGCGCGAGCGTATGGGCGAGCCCGGCAAGTACTGGTTCGCGGCCTAACTCGATATGGGAGTACGCAAGGGAATAAGCCAAGTCCGGGCGGCCCTGCAGGATGGCATTGCAGAGCTCCACGTGCTCGTCACGCTGAAGCTCATTGCTGCGGTTGTGGGCGAGGCCAAAGATCCAGCGCATCCGGCCAAAAAGGGGCTTCACAGAATCGACAAGTAGTCGGTTGCCGGAGAGCCGCACAATTTCGGCATGGAATTCCGCGCTGAGACCTGCAACATTCGCCTCAGGACCGTCGTCGATAGCGCGTCGTGTTTCGTCCACGAGTTCCTGCAATCTTGCACCGTCTTGACCGTCGGCAACCCGGACCGCTGCAGCACGCGCGGCAAAAGTTTCGAGGCAGAGGCGGACGTCGAAGAGTTCGTTGACGTCGGTGAGCGTCAGCCGCCGCACCGCCGCACCCCTGCGAGGTGATGTTTCGACGAAGCCGTCCTGTTCCAGGCGCTGGATGGCCTCCCGGACGGGGATCCTTGACACGCTGTGAAGTTCTGAGAGTTCCCGTTCGCGCAGCCGCGTCCCCTGCTCGTATTTGCCTGTCACAATCCCCTCAAGGACAAGCTGATACACGTGTTCGGCCCGGACCTCGTCGTCCCGCCCGTTCAGCGCATCCCCTTTCGGTTCAACCACATTCACCCCGCCGTTCATCACTCACCCTCTGGCCCTGCGGACCGTGCCGCTCAGCGTTCCACCTGAGCATACACGTGCCCGACTGCCGGCTCCGGGCACACCCACCGGCTTCCATCCTGCCTGTCCTGGATTGGCTTGCCCCGGGAATGGACACGTATCCCGGTGTGCCGCGGAGTATGGGCCGCATCAAGGCTGGTATTCCAAATAATATCGAAAGGTGATTTACATCGCACAAATGGTGCTCTAATCTATGTTTGGTATACAAAACAATGGAGCCTGCTCCGCGGACCTGAATCGAGCGTTCCCAATGACCCAGCTTCAGTCCGGTGCCACACCAACTGCTGCGAGGACGTTGCCTGGCGACAGCGCCGGCGCCAGCGGCCCCCTGTCCCCCGGCGGCCAACCCGCCGTCGCTGCCGGGGGCCAATGCGTCGAGTCGGGACCGGTGGATGAGATCTTCCACGACACCCGGCATCCGTACCCGGCACCCCTACACCCAGGCGCTGCTCTCAGCGGTGCCGTTGCCCGATCCACGGGCAGCCCGGCAGCAAGTGAAGATCAGGCTCCGCGGAGATCTTCCGTCACCGTCTAACCCGCCCAGCGGCTGCGTCTTCCGCACCCGCTGCCCGCTGTTCGACACACTGCACGAAAGCCGGCGGCAGGTGTGCATCAGCGACATTCCCTCACCGGCCGGCCCGGCCGCCCCGGCCTGCCACCACGCGGGGCTGGCCGCCGCCACCCCCGCCGGTGTGCAATAGACCCAACAAAAAGGAGCACTACATTGACTACCCTGATCCGCGCCGCCCGTCCCTGGGGGCAAGCGCTGAGCGACATCCTGCTCAAAGATGGGAAAATCGCCGGCATCGAGCCGCATAACCCCGCGCACACCCCGACGGACCCGCCAGGGACCCTCCAAGAGGCGGCCACCGTCGTCGAAGGCCGCGGCCGGCTGCTGCTCCCGTCCTTCTCCGACGTCCATGTCCACCTGGACTCGACCCGCATCGGCCTGCCGTTCCGCGAGCACACCGGAGGCCCCGGCGTTTGGACCATGATGATGAACGACCGGAAAAACTGGCGCGACGCCGAGGTCCCCCTCCAGGAACGCGTCAACAACACGCTGGGCCGGATGATCGCGCGCGGCACAACCAGGGTCCGCTCCTACGCCCAGGTCGATGTGGACTGCCGGCTGGAACGCTTCGAAGCGGTCCTGGCGGCTAAGGAACACTTCGAGGACCAGGCCGACGTCGACATCATCGCCTTCCCGCAGGCCGGTCTCCTTCTCGAGGACGGCACCGTGCCGCTGATGGAGCAGGCCCTCCGGGCCGGGGCCAACGTGATGGGTGGCATTGATCCATGCAGCCTGGACCGGGATCCCGTCCGGCACCTGGACATCGTCTTTGGCCTGGCCGAGAAGTACCAGGTTCCCATCGACATCCACCTCCACGAACCGGGCGAGCTGGGCGTCTTCAGCACGGACCTGGTGATGGAGCGAACCCGGGCCCTCGGGATGCAGGGCAAGGTCACCATGTCCCACGCCTACCAGCTGGGCAGCGTCTCCGAGGCCACCACACACCGGCTCGTCGAGGAGTTCGCGGAGCTTGACATCTCCATGGCATCCGTGGCCCCGGCGGCATCCGGGCAGCTCCCGCTCCCGCTGCTGGCGGAGGCCGGTGTCCGCGTGGGCCTGGGCGAGGACGGGCAGCGCGATTACTGGTCCCCCTACGGCAATACAGACATGCTGGACCGCACCTGGCAGCTCGCGTTCACCCATGGTTTCCGCAGGGACGAGTTGATCGAACACTGCCTGGCCATCGCTACGGTGGGCGGCGCCAGCGTGCTGGACCCGGCCGCCATCCGGCTCAACGGCACCGCGCACCGGCCCTGCCTTGACGTCGGCGATCCCGCCGAGCTGCTGCTGGTCGACGGCGAGACGGTCGCCTCCGCGGTCATGGACCGGGGCACCGACCGAACCGTGATCCACCGCGGCCGCGTTGTGGCAGACCAACTGCAACTACTTCCCTAGGCCCGCAATAAAGTGGCAGGTTCCTTTCTAAGGGACCTGCCACTTTTTTGTTTGGGGTTCAGCTTCCGACGCCGGCCGGCCGGGTCTCGCCGGTGAACACCGTGCTTTCGTCCGCAGACACGATTCGCCCGCTCACCGAGAAGTATCCCGCCAGGGACAGCAGCATGGCCACTCCCGCCAAGGCCCAGAACGCAGCTTCCCAGCCGCCGGTCACATCATGAATCAGGGCGGCCAGCACAGGTCCAAGGGAGGCGAGGGCGAACCCCAGCCCCTGGCTCATCGCCGAAAGACTCCCCGCGGTTTGGGGCCCCGTGGAGCGGAGCACCACGAGCGCAAGTCCAAGCCCGAGTCCGGCGCTCTGGACAACTCCCAGGACGCCTATCAAGAGGAACTGAAACTCAGCCGGGCCGGCCAGCACCCCGAGCAGCGCGGCGGCCACAAACATCCCCAAACCGGGCGCCATGATCTTGAGAACAGCCGGCCGGCTGGCCAGCACGGGTGCCAGCAGGCTGGCGGGAAGGCCGGCCACGCTGAACCACGCAAGATGCGCCGCAGCGTCGCCGGCGGTGAGGCCCTTCGACACCAGGAAGACTGTCAGCCATGAAGTGACCGCGAAGTAGAGCATCGCCTGGAGACCAAAGAATGCTGTCACCGCCCAGGCAGTTCCCTGGCTCCGCAGTGCGCGGGCGGCAGGGAGTAGCGGCTCCGCACCGGCCCTTGAGCTGCCGGAGCTGAAAGCATTTGAAGGTGGAATGGCGGCCAGCGTACCGGCAGGTCCGGTGGCCACCCCACCGTGTTGGAGCATCAGTATTGCCGCCAGCACAGCTGGTACAGCCCAGATGGCCAGAGCCCCGTTCAGGCTTCCGTCCAGAGCGTGCTGCAGCGGTTGGATCAACCCTGCCCCCAGTGCCGCGCCGAGTCCGAAGCCCATGCTGCACAGCCCCGTCCACCAGCCGTTGCCCTGGTTGGCCTTGACGACCTGGGGCAGCAACACGCTGGCTGCCATGATGGCCATGCCGGCCACAAAGGTGCCGGGGAGCAGTAGGGCAGGCACCAGCACCCGGGCGACCAGGGCCAAGGCCAGCAACAGCATCGCAAGAGCGATGGCTGTCCCTGCACCCAGGCGCCGGGCGAGCCACGGTCCGCACGGGGCGGACATTCCGAAGGCGAGGACCGGCAGCGCCGCAAGGAGCGGCAGCGCCGGGGCAGCTATCCCCAGCCCCTGTTCCAGTTGGCCCATTGATCCGGCGATGGTCGTAATCGCCGGCCGTAGGTTAATGGAAACGAGGCTCAAAGCGACGAGTGTCAATGCGATCTTCGAAGCTGGAGGTGTCCGGGGCCGCTCCCAGGGCGCCCGGGGGATCTTTTTCACAGTCGTCTCCTGACTATATTCTGGTATACCAAGCCTAGCCTGATCTAGGGACCGTAGGTTCACGCGCAGAACGCATGCGTGCGGCGTTCGTAAAGGAGGGTTCTTTGGAATACCAGATTCCTAAAGTGAGCTCAGGGCGCCGGTTACCGGCCGAGGGCAATCTGCCCCAGGGCGGCCGCCGCAATGAAGGATGCACTGTAGGTCACCAGCGCGACAACGATGATCTTCCAGCTCAAGGACTTCAGCGCCTTGATGTCCCGCCCGACCGTAAGCCCGATCAAAGTCAGCGCAGGTAGCCCGATGAGAATGACGTCCAGATGTCCGGTCAGCGCCGCAAGCAGACCGGCAGTGGGCAGGAACGGCGCCGACAGTACCGTTGTGAGAGTCAGCACCCACACACTGGACGGCACCGAGGGCATCAGACGGGCCAGACGGAAGGACAGCCCCGTCAGCAGCAACAGGACGACCACACCCGCCAGATCGTTCCAGGCGAAGCTCTTCGTTCCGATGACGTTCATCGCGAGGGCGGAGGCCCCGGCGATGGCGAAGGCGAGAATCGTAATCCGTGGAGTCAGCTTCAGTGCCGGATCTACCTCCACTGCCACTGGAGGGGCAAGCTGCGCCGCTGCGCTCTGTGCCGTCTTGCCTCGGGTCCCCCGCGTGGACCTGCCTTCGTCGTCCTTTCCAAAAAGGCGGCTCCAGAACGCATACAGCCTCCGGCACAGCGGCAGGGACAGGAAGACCCCCGCATAGAAGCCGACGATGTTCGTAACGAGGTTGGACAATGCGGCCAGCGCCATGATTTCACCGGCCTGTTCCGGGTAGAGCAGCGAAAGCGCCCCCACTCCCCCGAGCATCATCGACGCCGAGCCGAGCCCAAGCCCGAGGGCCAGTGCACGCGGATCGAAGATATTCAGTCCGCCCAGGAATCCGGCGAGCAGGGAGATAAAGACTGCGCCAAAGAGGCTGCCGAGCAACCACACGGAGAAAACGCCACGGTACTCCCCGGAGCGAACCCCGAAACGCTGGATGGCGAAGGCAAGAAACGACTCGCGGTCAATTGACCAGGTGGCCCCGATCGCTACCCGACCCAGCCCCATGGCCACAGCTATCGGCAAGGCGAGGATGACCGTGCCGAAGATGTGCCCGACCTCCTGAAGAAGGATGGCCGGACCGATCTCAGTGACCTTCGCCAGCGACGGCCCGATCTGCGTGCCCAGCCGAGCGAGGAAAAGGATGATTCCGATCTCCAACAGAAGCGTCGCAACGGCGCGGCTGGCACCCGAGACGCGCCGGATTCGCTGGGTTCCGATGATGCCGCCGATGACAACGGCCCAAATGATGGGGAAGAGCACCACCGGCGCCGGGCCCAGCTGAAACTTGTACGTGCCAATCAGGACGGCCGCCGTCGAGACGAGCATGGACACGGTCACCACCGTCCACCAGTGCCGGCGAGTGATCTTCTGGTCCGCGACGGATGCGGAGGTCTGACTGATTTGTTGGGCTTCTGAGGCCATGGGAGTAACTGTCCTTTGGGAAAGACCCTCCACCCTTACTGGGCGGCTGCTGGGTCGGGGGTACATGTGTGTTTTATGTCGCAACTATTTTGTATACCAAAAATATAGTAAGCCGGTTCGGACGAGATGTAAATCACGTTTGAAGCCCGGCGATTAGCTGGTTCGGATGACCGGGCCCCATCTGACCTCACCAAACCCTTGTTATTGGTATACCAAAATCGATATGGTTTGATCTGTGCGGTTCACCCTGCGGTGCCCGCTCCATCATCGACATTGGAGGTTGGTTTGCGCACCAAGTTCAGCGCAGCATTTGTGCTCGGGCATAAGGACGGTCACCACGTGCTTATCCACGACGGTGACGTTGTCTACGAGGACACGCGCATTGTGTATGTCGGGCACGGCTACGAGGGTCCCGCGGACGAGCACTATGATCTTGGCCGTTCCCTCATCACGCCGGGTCTCATCGATCTGGACGCCCTGACAGACATCGATCACCTGCTCATCGACTCGTGGGCATCGCCGGACCGGGCCACCGGTCTGCAATGGTCCGAAGACTACTTCCGAAGCCGCCGCGCGGACGTTTTCACCACAGAGGAGCGCCAGACCATCCGGAAATACGCCCTGGTGCAGTTGGCACTGCACGGCATCACTACCTACATGCCCATCGCATCGGAGATCCATTCCGCCTGGGCGGAAAGCTTTGCAGAGCTTGCCGGCATGGCCGAGACCTCCCGCGAGCTCGGCCTCCGGGGATATTTGGGCCCGGCGTTCCGCTCCGGGGTAAATATTGTCAGGGCCGATGGACAGCGCGACGTCGCATTCGACGAGAGCCAAGGGCGGGCCGGGCTCGCCGATGCCGTTCGCTTCCTGGACTACGCAGAGGATCTGGCCGATCCGCTGATTACCGGGGTTCTCCTACCGTGCAGAATTGAAACGCTGACCGCTGAACTCCTGCGCGCAACGGCCGAAATCGCCCGAGAAAGGCATGCCCTCGTTCGGTTGCACTGCCTTCAAGGGGCTCTGGAACGGGAACTGCTGCAGCGTTGGCACGGACTTACTCCCCTCCAGCTCTTGCAGAAAACAGGGCTGCTGGATGTGCGCCTACTCATCCCGCACGGAATCTTCGTGGACCGGAATCCGGCCCTGGGTGGTATGGATGCCGGTGATCTTCAAACTCTTGCGGATGCAAATATCTCCATCGTCCACTGTCCACTCACATCCTTCAGATACGGCATGGCACTCGACTCGTTCGCTGCCTTCCGGGCAGCAGGCATCAACCTGTGTCTTGGAACGGACTCCTTCCCGCCGGATCTCATCCGCGGCATGGACACCGGTGTACACCTGGCCAAACTCCTAGAGCGAAGGCCGGACGCAGCACCCGCGGAACACTACTTTGAAGCAGCAACCCTCGGCGGAGCCCGCGCCCTGGACCGCCCTGACCTGGGGAGGCTGGAAGAAGGAGCGCAAGCGGACCTCGTTGCGTTCGCTCTTGACGACTTCCGGGACGGAGTCCTGGACGACCCGATTCGAACCCTGCTGCTGAACGGAACAGCACGGCAGGCCACTCATTCCGTCGTCGCAGGGCGCATCGTAATGCGGGACGGCGACATCCCGGGCATTGATATTCCGGGCCTGAAAGTGGAGGCCCAACGGCTGTTCGCAAAGATGCGCGAAGCATACTCAGAGCGTGACAGCGAACGCCGGTCTCCGGACCAACTGTTCCCTCCGACTTTTCCCTATGCCAGTGCACCGGCTCCAAGCGCATCAAAACCATAACGCGGGACGTTTCAGCCGCGGCTTCGGCACGGGCTAGCGCATGCCCTCCCGGCGGATGGCGATGGCGATAGCCGCTGCCCGGGTTTCGACGCCGAGTTTGGCGTAGATATGTGCCAAATGCGTTTTGACTGTGGCCTCGGAGATGAACAGCCGCTGGCCGAGTTCCCGGTTGCTGAGTCCTTCGGTCAGGAGGCTCAGCAGTTCGGCCTCGCGCGGGGTCAGGATTGCGTCCGGGTTGCGCAGCTGCTGGAAGAGCCGCGAAGCCACCGGCGCGCTCATCACGCTCTTGCCCTGGACTGCGCCGCGGACAGCTGCAAATATCTCCTCGGGTGAAGCGTCCTTAAGCAGGTAGCCCATCGCCCCGGCATCCACGGCGCGGACGATGTCGGCATCAGAGTCGTAGGTGGTGAACACGAGGATCGCCTGCCGACTGTTGCGGCGCCGCAATGCCTTGATGGCCTCGATGCCGTCCATGCCGGCACCCATGGCGAGATCCATCATCACCACGGCCGGACCGTGCCGCTCCACCAGCACCAGTGCCTCCTCGCCGGAGGCTGCCTCGGCCACCACCTCAATGCCGGGCTGCGTCCCCAACAGCGTCTTGAGCCCGCTGCGGACCACCAGATGGTCATCTACCAGCAGCACGGAAATGATGTTCACTGTTTCTCCCCGGTAGGCAGTTCCGCGGCCACAACCGTCCCGCCGCCGGGGCTGCTTTCCACCGAGAACACGCCGCCGAGTTGTTCCACCCGCTGCCGCATGGCGCGCAGCCCATAGCCTCCTGTGTCCGAGGGCGGCGCCAGCGACGACGGATCGAAGCCCGCGCCGTCGTCGTATACATCCAGCGTGACAGCGCCCGGTAGAAAGCCGAGCGTGACTGTTGCGTTGGCCGCAGCCGCATGCAGCGCCGTGTTGGCCGTCGCGCTCTGGACCACCCGCAGCAGGGCGTGCCGGGTGGCGGCGGTGACGGTACGGGGCACACCGGTGACAAGGAGGCGAACACCCGGCAGGTACTGCGACGCTGCCCTGGACACGGCATCCGTCAGGGGCGCCGTATCCAGCCCGGGGGAAGCTAATTCGTGGACCAGGCTGCGGGTTTCGGCCAGGTTCTGGCGCAGCAGACTGCTGGCCGAACGGACGTCTTCACGCGCGGCCGGGCTGGGCCAGGACCGGCTGGCGGCTTCCAGGAGAAGGAGACTGCTCGCCAGGCCCTGCGTCACGGTGTCGTGGATTTCCCGGGAAACCCGGGCACGTTCTTCGATACTGCCCGCCCGCCGCTCGGTGGCCGCCAGCTGATCCTGTGCCTGCGTCAGCGCTTCATTCAGGCGGCGTTGCTCCGCAGTGTCGTGTTCAATCCTGTTATAGATCAGTGTCAGCATGAACCCGACGGCCAGCGGGCCCAAAAGCATGGCGACGTCGTTTCCGCCGCCCAGCCGGAAGAGCCCGACGGCGGTAACTGCTGCCGTCGCGCCGCCAGCGAGGTTGGCGACCCAGCCGGTGAAGGCAGTGCGGCAAAGGAAGAACAGGGCGAAGGAGCACCAGGCAAAGCTCGGCGCTGCGATCACCAGCACGGCCCACAGCCCCGCCAGGAAAAACATCCACACCGCCCAGGGCCGCCTCCGCTGCGAGAGCACAGCGATCACGGCGTACAGCGAACAGACCGCTGTGGCGAGTGCCAGGACCCCCACGTTGTCCGCGGGGCTGTGCCGCATCGCGTACCGGACCGCCGACGCGACCACCAGCACGGCAAAACCGATATGGACGACGGCGTCGATTCGGCCCAGCGGACCGCTGCCCGTGGCGGTGGCCCGTTGGTGCTGGGAGTGTTCCCGCAAAGTGGCTGATGAGGAAGGCATAGGGTCCGGTTCCGGTGGATGAAGTGCTACCCCACCATATTAAGTCCCGCGCCGTTAGGCCTCCCTCACCCTTTTGGCTGATACTCCTGGCCCGATGGGGGAGAAATCGGCAGACCAACGCCCGATGTCCCAACCGGTGCGAGGCCGAAGAATGGATTTGGGCCCGGGCCGTTGGCTTGGGCCCGCCCCCTACAGTACTCCGAGGAGAACCCGTGAAGACGTCCAAGAAGATCACCGCCGCCGCTGCTGCTGCATTGCTCATCACCGCAGGGCTAACGGCTGCCGCCAATGCCGGGCCCAACCCGGTTCCGGCTGCGGTAGCCACCACCGACATCCAGCCGTCCCCTGGAAAAGTCATTGCCCAGAACCGCATCAGCGTGGGTGCTTCGGCTGCTGCCGTACAAGCTGCCCTCGCAAAATGCCAAGCTGACAAGCTGCCGTTCGTGACGGTGGCACTCGTCGACCGCTTCGGAACCGTGCAGGCCCTTCTCCGCGGCGACAACGCCGCAGAGCACACGATTGAAGCGGCCAGGCAAAAAGCCTATACCGCAGCGGCTTTCGGTACGCCCACCAGCGAGCTGTCCAAGCGGGTCAACGGGAACGGGCCCAGCATCGCTGATCTCCCGGGCACCCTCTTCTTGGCCGGCGGGGTTCCGCTCAAGGTCGACGGGGTCTCTGTGGCGGGCATCGGTGTGGGCGGTGCTCCCGACGGTAATCTCGACGAGGCCTGTGCCGCGGCCGGGGCGGACGCCATCGCGGGTGTGGCACCGGGCACAGCCAAGTAGGAAATCACGATGTTCTGGAACCGGAATCTTGTCCTGATCTGTGCAGCGATGCTGGGGCTGGCGGCCTGCGGCCCGGGAACCGGGGAGCCACTCGGTCCCTCGTCACCGACGGGCGGGGTGAGCCCCGGACAACGACCGCCGCCACTGGCGGCACCGCCGCCTGTGGCCCCGACGATGGCTGTCTCCGCTCCGCCGGCCCGTTCCCGCGAGGCGCAGGCATCACTGGACCAGCGTCTTATCCTGGCTGCCAAGGCCAACGACGTCGCCCACGTGACAGAGCTGATCCGGGCCGGGGGCAACGTCAATGCCAAAGACTCCCGTCAGGATTCTGCGTTCCTCTACTCCGGGGCAGAAGGATTCAACGGGGTCTTGCGGCTGACGATCGCCAACGGTGCTGACGTTTCCAGCACCAACCGGTTCGGCGGGACAGCTCTGATTCCCGCCAGCGAACACGGACATGTGGAGACCGTCCGCATCCTCACAGCAGCAGGGGTTCCCGTCAACCACGTAAACAACCTGGGCTGGACCGCCCTGCAGGAGGCCATCCTGCTCAACGACGGCGGCCCCAGGCAGCAGGACGTAGTCAGGCACCTCCTCGCCGCAGGAGCGGACCCCAACATCCCGGATCCTCAGGGGCGAACGGCTTTGGAGAACGCGCACCGGCTGGGGTTTGCTGAGATCGTCAGTATCATAACGGCGGCCGGCCCAAACGACCTCTGAGAGGATGCCGTCACCACCACCCGGAGCAAATTGTGAATCGACGCCTCAAAGGGTGTGCTCGACAGATGTCCGAGGTTGAGCCCACGGACACCGCACCCGCCGACCGTGAAGGGGCAGCGATTTTGTTCCCTGAACCCACTCCAGCATAATCAGTGAACCGCCCGCACGCTGACGAGGAACACTCCACGATTGCCCGGGTCGCAACCGAAAGCCGGGGGGGCTATGAGGTCGATCATGAAAGGTGCCGGGTGCTCTCGCACGACGGCGAACCCACTCAGACCGTGGGCACTCTAGTGCTAGCGCCGCTGCGGAAGAGACCGGCCGGTTCTCATTACGGGTGGCTGCCCCGGCTCTCCGGCAATGTCATGCTGGACCTCAGAATCTGGATGCTGGGTTTCGGGCTCCTTATCGGCCTGGTCTTCCCATTTCTTCTGATCGTGCTCGGACTCTCACCCGAGGCGGCCGTGCAGCCAGGCTTCTTTGCCCTGACCGTGGCCGCGGGGCTCGCTGTCGCGGAGATCAACCATCTCCTAGTGCGTGTGGTCGTGGGGGGTCGGCTGCGTTCCCTGGTTGCCGGGATGGCTCCTGTCGAGGCTCTGTTGGTCGATGCGGCCGCGAGCGGTGACTGGACAGGATGCGATCTGGCGGGCTGCGCAATTCCAGTGGACTCAGCCGATGAATTCGGCGACGTGGCCCAGTCGTTTAACGGCCTGGTCGCCAGCCTGTCGGACAGCCACCAGGTTTCCGATGGGATCAAGAAGGTGTCGCAAGCCCTCGCTGCCCACCTGGAAATCGGCGCCCTCGCGGAGGCGGCGTTGCATGAGCTGTCGGTGCACACCGCGTGTGCTGCTGCGGCGCTGCTCACAGTTAGCAACGGCACGCTCCACGTGGCCGGATCATTGCGGATGCGAGCCGGTATCGACCTGGCGGGTACAGAGTTGGTACTCGGTGTCTTGGGCACGGCACGGCCCGCCGTGCTTATGCTGCCCGAAGACCTCGTCAGGGCCGGGGCACTGACGGAATTTACTCCGCAGGAGGTACACATCCTGCCCGTCCTGTTCGACGCGGCCACAGTCGGGGTCCTGGTGATGGCGTTCGCGGAGCACCCTGCCCCGGCGGCCAGGGCCGTGTTGGGCGCCTCGCTTCCGGGTCTGGCAGTGGCCGTGAACAACGCCCTCACGCACGAGGACCTGCAACGGATCGCAGCTTTGGATCCACTGACAGGCGTGTTCAATCGACGCTCAGGTCTGGTTCGGCTGGAGGAGGAATTCGATCGGTCCAGGCGATCCCACCAGTCACTCGGGGTGCTCATGTTCGACATTGACCATTTCAAGGTGGTCAACGATACCTTCGGGCATCTGGTCGGCGACCGAGTGCTGCGCAGCGTGGTGCAAGCGGCGCGAAAGGTCCTGCGCGGGAGCGATGTGCTGCTTCGTTTTGGCGGCGAAGAATTCATTGTTGTTTTGCCGGGGGCGACGCGGGACGATCTCGCCATAACGGGCGAGAGGATCCGACTGGCTGTCGCCGGAGCAGGCCTCCTCGAGGACGGTCACCCCATCCGTCTGACCGTCAGCGTTGGCGGTTTCGCGGGCCACGCAGGGAACACCACAACCCCGGAGGAAATGATCTGTCACGCCGACGTCGCCCTCTACTCCTCCAAGCAGTCAGGCCGGGACCGATGCGTGATTGCCTGATGGCGCAGGAGAGGCCATACCGAAGCGATAGCCCGGCCGGTGGCTACAGGCCCAGTGCCGCCTTCAGCTGCGCGACGTGGCCCTTGGCAGTGACCTGGTACTGCGCGAGTTCGACGATGCCCTCGGGGTCCACCACCACCGTGGAGCGGACCAGGCCCTCCGTAACCTCGCCGTTGACCAGCTTCTCGCCCCACGCACCGTAGGCCAGGGCCACAGCATGGTCCTCGTCGGCAAGCAGCGGGAAGGTAAGCCCCTGGTCGCCGGCGAAGGCGGCCAAGGCGGCCTGCGAATCCGGCGAGATACCGAGGACCGCATATCCGGACCTCGTGAGGGAGGCGAGGCTATCGCGGAAATCGCACGCCTCGGTCGTGCAGCCAGGGGTCGCTGCCTTCGGGTAAAAGTACACGATGGCACTCTTGCCGCGGTAGTCCGTCAACGAGACACGCTTGCCGCCGGCGTCGGTCAAGCTGAAATCCGGTGCCGGCGTTCCGGGCCGAAGCTTCGTGGGGACTCGCTGGGATGTCGGGAACAGGTTCATGGTCTTCCTTGACAGGTCGTGGGAATCGGATTTCCCGGTTGAAACAATTCAGATGGAGTATTCGGCAGGTCCACGCACTTTGGCGTAAGGACCGGGGACAAACTGGTAGCCACCGCCGCGAACCGTGGCAATCGTAGACCGGGCCCCGCCAAGCTTTCGGCGCACTCGGGCCACATAGACGTCAATGGATCGCGAGGCGCACCCCGGGAAATCCAGCGACTCCAGAAACTCCCGGAGTTCACTGCGCGCTATCGGCCTCGAGCAGTTTTCCACGAGGTAGCGCAAGAGCCTGAACTCGACCCCAGTCAGCTGCACAGGCAACTGATCGACGTGGACTGTTCCGTTGGCGAGGTCCACTGCCACCGTGCGGGGGCGCGTACCGGCCCGGAGCGGGGGCCCTGTGTCGTCCTCTCCCGGGCCCACGTCGTCGATCCCTTCGGGGGGCACGGCTTCAGGTTGCGCTGTTCCGGAGGCGGGCCAATGATGTACTTCCGCCTCCGGAACAATTCTTAGCACGCGGGCCAGGAGCACTTCGGCCGCGTGAACCATGGTCGCCTCATCTGCGCGGGACGATTCAACCCAGATTGCCAAACCCCTGGGCATGTTCTTCCGGCCAGGACCGTGCAGCAACCCGCTGGTCCCCCGGTCCGCAGGTGCCGCAGGACCGCTTGTATGGGCGTGGACAGACATGGCGGTGGGGTTTAGATGCCGCCGCGGCGCAGGAGGGTGCCGTGGGGGGTGTGGTTGT
>NZ_JASBRC010000015.1:0-66600 GCF_029960715.1 Arthrobacter sp. AL05 | reverse complement strand
CTCTACCTGGCCACCGTCATCGACCTCTGCACCCGCATGGTCGTTGGCTGGGCCATGGCCGACCATATGCGCGCCTCCCTCGTCACCGGTGCGCTGTCGATGGCCAGGGACCGAGGACACCTGGCCCCGGATGCCATCTTCCACAGCGATCGCGGCACGCAATACACGTCCCGGGAAATGGGCGCCTGGTGCACCGGCAACGGCGTCCGGCAGTCCATGGGCGCCACCGGGGTGTGCTGGGATAACGCGGTCGCCGAGTCGGCGTTCTCGTCCCTGAAAAACGAGTTCTACCACCACCACAGCTTCGCCACCCGCGAGGACGCCCGCCGGGCAACCATGCGCTACATCGAAGTGTTCTACAACCGCTGGCGGCCCCACACCAACAACGCCGGCCTACCGCCGGCCACAGCGATGGCCAACTTCAAGACCAAAAACCAGCCGCTACCCGCGGCCGCCTGACCAAAACGAAACTACGCGACTGTCTCACATCCTTGACACACCTCAGTACCGCCCTCCTCACCAAAGAACCAGGACCTGCCGAAAGGTTCGGGCGGTCCGCCGCCGGTGGTTGGCTGCCGTCGCTGGTCACCGGCGGCGGACCGCCATTCCCGGCAAGGACCGCAGATGGAACAGCCAGCGTGCCGACCAGGCTAAGAGCGGGGCCGGCACGGGCGGATCCAGGGGAGACGAGGGGCGGGGTATGCTCGCAGGGCTTCGGATACCCCGGTGCCCACAACTTCTAACTCACCCGCAGCAGGACACTGCCTCTGTTCGCGTCGGAATTTAGATCTGTTTGGGCACGGGAGGCGGGTCAACGAGATTATTTCGAGCCATTCCTGCCGGTGCTGCCAGCGCTTCGGAGGCTTGTGGCGGAGCAGTGATTCCCCTGGCGTGTTGAACCCTATGGAGCTCATTCAGGGCGACATACAGGGCAGTCCTGGAGGCGTCTAGCTCCTTGAAGGCTATTTGATACCGCTTATGGTCTGTGTCTTTCCACTCCGGTGGTACGTGCAGACGATCGCTTTCTTCTTTTGTCCACGTGTACTCGAGGACCTTGTATCCGTAGGCCTCGGCGGCCGCCGTGAAATTCTGCCAAACCTTCGTAATCTCGGGATCGAAAAATTCTCTCCAATCCCGGTGCCACCTGGTGGTGTGCTCTTCGAGCTGGGAGATGAATGAGAAGTCGAGGTTCTTATGGTCCACGCCCTCGGCTAGGTAGGTGTGGAACTTGCCGTTCATATTCATGTTCTCCAACCGCTCGTTCAGCAGGAACATGTCCTTCTCACTGTTGATCCTGAAGAGCTCGGACTCCTTCTTCGTGAACTGAGCAGCAAGTCTGGCCTCCTCTCTGATCCAGTGGTTCGAGAGCTCGGATTCCTTCTTCGTGAACTGAGCAGCAAGTCTGGCCTCCTCGCTGCCCCAGTGGTTCGAGAGTTCCGTTACCTTTTTTCCCCAGAGTCGGGACTGGCCGGCTTGTGCACGTTTCAGATACCACTGGGCAAGTGGGCCATGGGCGGCAAGAACTAGAACAAAGCCTAGCCAGCCAACCAGCGGATTCTCCATCATGAATGTTTGGGGAGCTCCCGGCAGGAAAAGGGCCAAGCCGCTGAGAATGCCGAAAATGCTACCTCCCCAGCTAACTGTGGAAACGTCTCGAATCTCATGTGATGAATTAGGCACTTGTAGACCTTAACCCCACGATCCTCATGAGCGAACAAATCGGTACATGCTCGCAGGGCTCGCACCCCCTCGGGCGTCCGCTGGCGCGGTTGGCTGTTGGGTCCAGTGCTGTCCGTCGCAGGGCTCCGGCCCGCCCTGGCCCTGTCTTGTCTACGACGTCTTTTGGTTGCTGTCCTTCGGATTCTAGGCGTCCGCTCCACCCCGTCTAGCCCCGGTTCCGCAGGCTCCACCGGGGCCTGCGGTGCAGGAAATGTCCCTCCGGCGCTCCTGCGTCGCTGATTTCCTCCAGGAATTTCCTGCACCTTGCCCTGCGGGTAGACAGGGCTCCGTCGGCCGCCGAGCAAGCGAGCTTGCCAGCAACCAAAAAACAACTGTGAGTCTTGCAGTGGCTGGTCTGGGACTAGCTGGCAGTGTTGATGCCGGTCGTTCTGCCTGGCGCGTGACTCGAAAAAACTATTGCCCCTTGAGGGTGCATTTCCCCCGACTTGTCCGCGCTGGGTGGAGCGGCCGGCGTTGACCTGTCCCACGACGGTGGCTTGATTAGAAGCTTGCCCAGCCCCTGCGGTTGTGGCTCATCACAGTATTGCCTCGAAGTGACTCTTCCCAGGTCCAGTGCCGGTCGCGATGCGACCAATCTTGCCCGTTCGAAAGGAAGGAGGGTGGCCGCGTTGACTATCGTTGCGCAGACCCGCCCGTTCGTCATCGGCGTGGACTGTCACGCCCGCACACACACTTACGCCATCATTGACGCCAGTACCAAGCGACATGTCGCTTGCGAGCAGTTCCCGACCACCTCGGCAGGGATTTCCCGCGCACTTGCCTGGGTCGGCCGACGGACAGACGGCGATATGGCTTGTCTATGGGCCGTTGAGGGTATCGGCTCTTACGGGGCGCGCCTGGCCAGGGCAGTAACCGACGCCGGCTACGACGTCGCCGAAGCTCCACGGATGAACGCCCGCGGCCGCCGAGGGATCGGCAAATCCGACCCCCTGGACGCCGCAGCCATCGGAACCACCGTCCTGGGCTTAGAGGAGTCCCAGCTTCGAGCTCCGCGTCGGGATGAAGGGGCCCGTGCCGGACTTAGGATCCTGAGCGCAGCCCGGGATCAGTTGACCCGGGACCGAACAATGAACGTCAATGCACTCATCGCCCTCCTCCGGGCGCATGATCTGGGAATTGACGCTCGTAAACCTCTGGTTCCCGCCCAAATTGCCACGATTACCAGATGGCGGGAACGCCAGGAGCAGATCGAACTATCAATCGCGCGCGAGGAAGCAGTTCGGTTGGCGCGTCGCGTTCTCGAGGTGACCACTCAGCTGGCTGCGAATCAGAAGCGCATGACAGAGCTGATCCAGGAAAGTCCCGCGGCGCCGCTGTTGGAGATGGTGGGCGCCGGGGCTGTCACGGTCGCTGCTGTCCTGACAGCTTGGTCGCATCCAGGAAGGGTTCGCAGCGAAGCTGCCTTCGCCTCACTGGCAGGGGTGAATCCCTTGCCAGCCTCAAGCGGTAACACGGTCCGGCACAGGCTCAACAGGGGCGGTGATAGGCGCCTGAACCGAGCCTTGCACACCATTACCATGACCCGGATGGTCCATGACCCCGGAACCCGGGACTACGTCGCCAAACGCACCGAAGAAGGACGTAGCTACCGTGAAATCCGCAGATCCCTCAAGCGCTACATCGCCCGAATCCTCTACCGCCAACTCAACGCCCTTTACGCCACCGCGGAACCGGCCCGACCCCACGTTGCAGGGGCATACCCTTGCGAGGAATAGGAGCACATCGTCCGTTCCGCAGGATCAGCAATTCTGGTTTTGAGGGGGTCGCCTAAGTCCCTTGGATTGCTTGGGGGCACCAGTCCGCACTCGGCCATGAAACTCGGTTCCCCAGCTATTGCCCGTCTCATTTCGCTAGGGATCTGAGACGTCTCGACCGTCTCCCCGGAGACCCGACTGCGGCGTCCGAAGTTTGGTCGGGGCCGTGCCGGCGGGCCTTCCCTGAGTCCCTACTGACCGGTCGCCTTATTGAGGCTCTCCAGTCCCCCAGCCTGGAGAGCCGGGAGCCTCCGGGTTCGGGTCTGATTCGCGCGAAGGCTTCCTCATGCCCCGACAACGATCCGCGGCCCGACTTTCCGTCAGTAGCGTGCCGTGCGTCCGGGGTTGTGCCCATTGGGGTCAGGTGGCGCCCTCCGCACAGCTCAAGCTGTCCCCTCCTGGCGCACAACCCGGCCCCGGCCGAAGCCCCATCCCACCAGTCGATAGTTTTTCTGGCGGCCCCAAGAGCCGTGATTATTAGCACATATAACCGAATAAATGGCGTGTTGTGGGCGTTCTTGTTGGTCCCCGCGTGATAGCTGCGGGTGCGTCGTTGTTGTCGATGCTGACCTTACCGGCCGCTGTCGAGGACGGGTATCCCTCGCCCGCACAGGAGTACTTCGACGGGCGGATCGGCAGAGAACCCCGCCCACCCGGACATCCGGGTACCTTACCTATCCAAACTGGTCGTGTGCAGCCTCGCGATCCGATGGCTCCACCGCCTCTAAGTTTCCGACCGCGTCTAAGCCGGGGCTCATGCGGCCGATGTCGCAGCTCGCGCGCAGGAACGTTAACTGCTTCTGAAATCTCGGGCGCTGGTAGGGAGGGGATCCGGGATGACAGCGATGAGTTGCAGTACGCCGGGCCTCCGGAGTGAGTGAGTCCGGCGGGGATCTGGCGCAGAGTGTGAAACCATTCCTGGCTACTCATCTTCTCCTGAGGGAGGGCCGGTCTCCAGTGACTGTCTGGTGAGTGCCGGGCCTTTGATTTCCTGAACAGCCTGCCGGTAGCGGGACACGATTCCGTAACCTTCACCGTGTCCGAGACCGTATATTGTGACGTTTCCGGCTCCGGAGTACAGGCTGAGGGTTTCCCCGCTGGTCTTCTTTCCCAGCACGAGCTTATGGATTTCCTTGATTGGCGAGTCCGCCAAAGCAGCCGCGGGCGTATCGAGGAGGTCAACTATCAGCAGACGTTGATCCGTGAGGACCACACACGCGGGGCGGTCCTGGACGTATCCTTTTCCGACTGCGGATGCTCCTTCGCCCGGCTTCATGAAGCTCACAAGGTGACGTAAAGCCCTTACTCCTGATGGAACGACTCCTGCTTTTTCTGCAGCCTCCAGGAGGCCCTGATAATCGATCACTTGTTCAGGAAGGACGCTTTCCACGGCCAAAAGGTGCTCGTAGGTTGTGCTCCCCGGAACCGGCGTTCCCCAGAAAATTTCAGTGCCCTGTGCTGTTGGCAGGATGGTGCCTGCTAGGCGCTCTTCTTTGCGTCTCTTAAGAACCGAGCCGGGAATATTGATCTGCACTGCGCTGCTGTTGTGCCGGCAAGTGAAGCCCCTCGTCTGAGAAGCCTGCAGTATCAGGGCCAGGGCTTTTTCTACAGGGGAGTTCATCGTCCATCTCACCGGACGTACTTTGAATATCATCATCACGTTTCTTCTGTTTCTCGGCTCCGCCGCTTTCGTTTTCCGCCGGCGGGGTGTCGCGACCTGTTACGTCCGGTGCCGCTAGCTAGGTGGGCAGGGACAGGGAACAAGTGCGTGGGAGTCTTGTGGGCTGTGTTCGCGGATCTGCGGGGTGAGCCAGCCGATGAGGAATTGGCTGGAACCGGGATGCAGGCCCGATATGTCGTGTTGATGTGAGTGCCAAGTTTTCACCTCGGCTGAGGCGTCTGCTGCGTGGATGAATCGGGTCATGGGGCAGCGTTCGAGTTCCAGTGGGTGCGGTGCGGCCAGGCGGGCGAACTGCCAGTGATAGGCCAATGCGCCGAGCGGGGTCTGGATCGGGGCCAGGTGTGATTGGAGGGCGAAGGAATCAGCCCACCGAAGGCAGTCCTCCGCAGGCATTGGTTTGGCGAAGTAATAGCCCTGGCCCAAGGGTGCGCCGAGGACGGCCGCGGCTTCGGTCAGGCTTTCGTTCTCCAGTCCTTCGATAACAACGTCCATCCCCAGGTCACGGCCCAGTTGAATGAGGGTCGCGATGATGCTGAGCGTTTCCACGGGCTTGTCTGTGACGTGGAGAAGCAATCCGCGATCGAGTTTGATGGCGTTGAACGGAAATGATGAGAGTCTTTGCAGGCTGCTGTAACCGGATCCGAGATCATCCATAGCAAGACCTACGCCAGAGTCGACGAGGTCCCGCAAGGTAGTGCGCTGCTCCTCGAGGCTTATGTCTTCTGATTCCAGCAGTTCCATTCCCAGACGGTGCGGCTGGATGTTGTGGGCACGGAGCAGTTTTTGGATGAGCGCTGGTGTTGACCCGTCGAGCAGGACTGCTGGTGGCAGGTTCACTGACACGTTGTGACGGATACCTTCCTGATCCCATGCTGCGAGGATTTCCAACGCCTTTCGAAGGACGTCTGCGAACAAGGCGCTTAGCCCGTCAGTTCCGAGCTGAGGCAGGAACTCGTAGGGCCCAACGACGCGTCCACCGGGCAGTTTCAGTCGTGCTAAGGCCTCGAACAGGTGCACCGACCCGTCACGAAGGTCCACCACGGGCTGAAGGTAAACCTCTATATTGCCGGCCGCTATCGCCCCCAGGTAGTCGGCGTCGGCCGCTCCTTCTCCTGTGCCGGGGCTTCCACCGGTACCTATACTCTGGCCATGGTCTTCAGTGCTGGCGTGTTCCGCGGTCTCCCACCAGGTCCTCCGATTGTTTCGGCGGTTCTTGGCTGCGTAGAGTGCCTCATCAGCGCTGCGAAGAATGGACCGGCTGTTGGTGCCGTCCTCGGGGACCAGTGCGACCCCTAAACTCATTCCTATGCTGACTTTCCCGCCGTCAACAGTGAAGGGTTTCTCAACTGCTTGGTGGAGCCGTTCGAGTATCCCGGACAGGTCCGCTTGCGCGGTGCTGCGGGTGATGTTTCTGAGGATGAGGATGAATTCATCCCCGCCCATTCGGGCCAGCACGTCGCCTTCCCTCAGACCTGAGAGCATACGGGCCGCCCACTGCCGCATCACCTCATCCCCGGCGGCGTGGCCCAGGGTGTTGTTCGCCAGACGGAAGTCGTCCAGATCAATCAGACCAACGGCCACCGTCACATCCCGGTCAAGTGCACGATTTACGGCTTCCCCGACGGCCCGTTCGGCCGCCGTCCGGTTCGGGAGCCCGGTCACAGCGTCGTGAAGCGCTTGGCTCCGCAGCTGCGTCAGTACGGCCATGTGGTTGCTTATGTCGCGTTGAATACTCACAAAATGGGTGATTTCGGTGCCGGCGCCGACGCGCATCGGGATGATCTTCAGCGCTGTCCAGAACGCCGAACCGTTTTTGCGGTAATTGAGAATTTCTCCTTCGAAGACCTCCCCTGAGGCGAGGACTTCCCGCATGAGGCGTATCGTGGCCGGCTCGGTGCCCGGCCCCTGCAGGACACGACAGTTCAGGCCAATCAGCTCGGCCTGCGTATACCCCGTCATGGCGGTGAAAGAGTCCGGGACAAAGATAATGTCCTGCTGTGCATCGGTTATCAGCGCGATGTCAGCGGTCGCCGCCCGGGCAGCGGCGAGCACCGGGCCAAGACCCTCATCGCCGGCCACGTGTTCATTCATCCCAGGTCCATACTTTCCTTCAACGACACCACACCACGACCACTGTGACCATGAGCGTACAAGCGTACAAGCGTCCGGCTTCCTCACCCATTAGCGTCGCACCAGCCGAAGGCGCGTCGCGGAAATCCGCCAATGACTCAAGACCCCGACCCAGAAACCCCACACGTCATCGCGGGCAGGACCCTTCCCGGAACCGTCCAGGAGTTCCTCGGGTTCCTCATGCCGTGAAAGCCGCTCCAACAAGGGACAGCAGCAGCGCGCGTTGCCGGCTTCCTCGCTGGTCGCACGACCCGCGGTAGAGGCCTGCGGACCGATCAGCTGCCGCCCGCATCCCGCGACCTTGCCAGCTTCCTCTGGGGATTCGTGGCTCCTGGGAAAGCATGTTCGCAGAGCTCACAGGATCGGGCGTCCGCTGGCGCGGCCGGCGGTTTGGATCCAGGGCGCGCCGTCGCCGAGCTCCGCACCCCCTGGCCCTGTTGCGTCTACGACGTTTTGGCTGCTGTCCTGACGGAGTGTACGTGTCCGCTCCGTCCCGTCTAGCCCCTCCTTCGTCGGGGCCTGCGGGGCATGAAATGTCCCTGCGGCGCTCCTACGTCGCTGATTTCCTCCGGGAATTTCCCGCCCCTTGCCCTTACGGGTAGACAGGCCTCCGTCGGCCACAGCTCCGCAAGCTCCGCCAGCAGCCAAAACAACGGGAGAAGGGGAAGCTGGCCGGTCACCAAAGCCGCCCCGCTATGGTCCGCGCCAGCACCCGACTCCAGCCGCTTGACAGACATAGAAGCGTCGGGGGAGCAGGGGAGCTGGTCGGTCACCTGAGCCGCCCCACTCACCCCAACTTCTCGGACAAGGGGGTTGAGGACCAATGCTCGCGTAAGTCACGCTAAGCATCTTGTCGAGAAACGAGGGATTGCCAACACCCGTCCCCAAAGAGCGAATTACAGCGAAATCCACGTCGATAAGCCGTGTTGGAAAACAACGACGGAAAACCCTGGAAGCAACAGAACCGACATCCTCAACTCAGGAACAAAATTGTCGCCAAATCAAGGAAGACCAATCACTAACGTGACTTTCCCGAGCATTGGTCCTCACGCCCCGACAAGAAGGAGCAACACCATGAACGCCACACCGACCCTTGAAATGCTCGACCCGGCCACCCTGACCATGGACATCAACGTCCGCAAAGACGCGGCCCTGACCCCGGATTTCATTGCCAGCATCAAGGAACACGGCGTGATGGAACCGGTCATCGCCCACCGCAAGGACGACGGCACCGTGCACGTCCTGATGGGACAGCGCCGCACCCGCGCGGCCGTTGAAGCCGGGCGCGACAGCATCCCGGTGATGATCATCGGGTCCCCCGAGGAAGCCGAGCGGATCGTGACGCAGGTGGTGGAGAACATCCAGCGCGCCGAGCTGACCGAAGCGGACGAGGCTGAGGCCTACCACCAGCTGTCCCTGATCGGCGTGTCAGCGGCCACGATCGCGAAGAAGACCGGACGGACGAAGACGACCGTGGAGAGTGCCCTGAAGGCGAAATCCACCGACACCGGATCCGCCGCTCTGGGCAAGGGGTACACGATTGAAGCGGCCCTGATTCTGGCCGAGTTTGCCACTGACGGTGACGCGGTGGAGGAGTTGGAATCGGTCATCGCCGATGAGCCGGACATGCTCGCCCACGTCACCCAGCAGTTGCGGGACCGCCGCGACCGCGCGGCCGCCCTCGCGGCGCTGACCGCCGAGTTGGAAGCCGCCGGGACCACCGTAGTGGAACGGGCCGGATACGACGGGGACAGCGAGAACGTCCGGGTGTCCTCGCTGAACCGGGCAGACGGGGAACCGGCCACCGAAGAGGACGCCAACGCCGTGCACGTGGTCACGTCCTACAACGGCCATCACTCCACTGTCCCGGTCGTGGCCGGATGGAAGGAGCTGGGGTTCACGCTCCGGTACAGCGGCTACGGCGCGTCAGCGGCGAACAAGGGTCCGATGACGGAGGAGCAGAAAGCCGAGCGGAAAACCCTTATCGAAAATAACAAGCTGATGCAGTCGGCTACTGTGGTCCGGCGCGACTTTGTGAAGGCGCTTCTGACAAAGAAGCAGCCGCCCAAGGGATGGCAGCACTTCACCGTTCATGCCATCACCCACCATCCCGAAACGGCCAGCGGTTACGAGGGAACCGTCGCCGCCGAGATGGCCGGAGCCAAGGCGGGGGAGAGCTCGGACCGTTGGGGTTGGAACCCGTTGCGGGCCCACGTGGCCAGGTCCACGGCCCGGCCCGAGGTATCCCTGATCGCGCTGGTCTGCGCCGGGTATGAGAAGACCATCGCCAAGGACTCATGGCGGTCCCCGAGTATCCGCCACATTGACTACCTGACACGGCTCATTGCCTGGGGGTACACGGCGAGCCCGGTCGAGCAGATCATCCTGGATAAGGGCACCGCAGGATCAGCGTAATCTGAAGGTGTGCCGGACGGCTGAATCCCCCAATGCAGCCGTCCGGCCGCTCACCACATGATGGCCGGGAACCTTCCAGAGGTCGGGCGGTCCGCCGCCCGGTGCGAACCAAAGAAGTCGGTCATCAGCGGCGGACCGCCGTTTGACGCGACCGCCAGTAACCATCAAAGTGCCGCGGCTCCAGCCGGCAGACCACGCGCCCCGCAATGTGGCACCACGCGCACAATACGATGACCAGTCGGCCGTTCAGGCTCGGCGCAACATTCAGCTAAGCTGGATCACAGTTTTCCTTTGTCCGAGGAGCAGGAAGGACCGGCCACTAGGCCGGTCCTTTTCTGTTTAACCGCGCACACTCGGAACGTTAACCGCGCACACACTCGGAACGCGGAAGTCTGGTCTTCAAATCTTTCCGACCCGGCCCGCTCCTTAAGGAGACTGTGCACAGCCATCGCTTACCCAGGGTGACGTGCGCTGGGGAGGGTGACGTGGTGGTTGTGTGCAGGCGGTCAGGTGGGTCCCGTCGTCCAGATGTGTGCGGGAAAAGCAGCGGAGCGATTGGGCTTTTGCCGTGCCCATCTGGGCGAGGGGTTACTACTCCGAGACGCCAGCCACGGGAGCTGGCTCCTGCGAGGCCTTCCGGCCCCGCGGACGCCCGCCGGCCTTCTTAGTCGGTGCGTCCAGACCGAAGCCGCGCAGGTCGGATTCGGTCCAGTCCGCGCGCAGGGCGCCCTGGTAGTCTCTGGCGTATTTCTGTTCTGCCGCGGCGAGCACCTGGGCTGCCTCCTGGACCTCGACACCGCTGGCAGCGGCCCTCTTCACGGCGTTCACTTTGGTGTCCCGGGCGGCGTCGATCTTGGCGGCGGCTTTCGCGGCGATGTCGTTGATATCCATACCCAAACCCTACCGGCCTGGACTGACACCAGAAGTCAGGTTTTCGGAGACCACACACACGAGGCGAAAAACCCATCAGGCCCGACCGTCCGGAGCAAGCTATAGACTTACACGGGTGTAAGTGGCTTGGCGCGCTCGACACTGGCGTTCGAGTGCGGCACACTGGTCGGTGTGGTCCCCGGTTCCGGGGTCGCTGCGCTGGGCCTTTGAAGGAGGTTTGGAGATGAGTGAAGTGGAAGGCTCTGCCCGTTCCAAGCTTTTTCGCCGGCGGCGTGAGAACACTCCGGCGGGTACAAAGAAGCGTCGTGATGTGTGGGTCACGGTGGAGGAAGAGGCGGCTCTCGTTGCGAGAGCTGAACGCGAGAAGGTTACTGTTCCCAACCTTTTGATTTCTTCGGCACTGTCGGAGAGGACGGATTCCCCGACGGAGCGGCGGGCGATCATTGCGGAAATGATGCAGCTGCATAATCTTCTGGCTCGTTCTTCGAGCAACATCAACCAGATTGCCAGGCACGCGAACGCCACCAGCGAAGTCCCTGCGGAAGCGCGGGAAGCCATGAAACATTTGCGCTCGGTTGCCATGCGTATCGACCAGGCCATTGACGGGCTGATTCCGTAGTGATCCCCAACATCACACGTGGTTCGCGGATGGGCGGGCTCATGGTTTACCTGGCCTCCACCGACGCCAATATGACGAAGAACGCCCACAGTGATCCACACCTTGTTGCTGGGGATGCTGCGATCATGTCGTGGTACGACGACGGTGTCCTGGACCGTGAAGATGCGCTTGCTATTGCCAAGCATCTAGACCGCCCGCGCAAGTTGTTCGGTGTGTCGGTTCAGATCAAGGACATGCAGTGGGATGCGGCCAAGAAGGAACGCGTCCACGTCGGGTACAAGGACGCCAGCGTGTGGCACTGCTCGTTGAGTTTGCGTGCCGAAGAGGGCGCGTTGACGGATCAGCAGTGGGGCGATATCGCGAACGATTTCGTGGATTCCATGGGATTCACCGAAGCCAGCGGAAAGGCGCAATGCCGGTGGGCTGCGGTCAACCACGGCACGTCCGAGAACGGCAATCACCACATCCACCTGGCCGTCTCCCTCGTCCGCGAGGACGGCACGAAAGCCTCCACGCACGGTGACTACAAGAAGGCGCAGCAGACCTGCCGTGAGCTGGAGGTCAAGTACGGGCTTGAAGAGCTCTCCACCGTGCACGCCACCCGCGGCTACGACCAGGCGGAGAAGGCCACCGCCGTCCGCGACGAACGGGAAATGCACCGCTCATCGCTGGCACGGAAGGTCCGCGCCAGCGCCAGCTCCTCCGCAACCGAAGGTGAGTTCGTGCGGCGTGCCCGCGACACCGGCATGCTGGTCCGTCCCCGCTACGCGAAGAACACCACCGACGTCATTGTCGGGTACTCCGTAGCGGAACGCCCGAAGCAGGGCGAGCGGCCCATCTGGTTCGGCGGCGGCACCCTCGCCTCCGATCTCAAGCTCGGTGCTTTGCGTGAAGAGTGGATGGACTCACCGCACCTTGCAACGGAAGCTGCAGCGGAGTGGAACGCGGCGGCCCGCAACAAACGCACCGTGTCCAGGACCGGCCCCGAGAACGCAACACCGCCGGCGGAAATGTGGGTTCAGTACACCCGCAACGCGACCGCGCTGGCGGATCAGCTGCGCACCATTCCGCGTGATGATCACGCGACGTGGGCGAAAGCGGCCCGGGAAGTATCCGGGGCGTTCGCGGCGTGGTCCTACCGGCTGGAACCGACACCGGGACCGCTGGCGGCCACCGCCGCCGAACTATCCCGCACCGCCCAGCTCCGCGCACCACGACAGCACAGCAAACCCGTCGCGCTACCGTCGATTGCCGGGACAGCCATGTTGTTCATGGCAGCGTCCAGCAAAAACAAAACGGCAGCCCAAACAGCACTCATGGTGCAGCTGATCAACACCGCCTTCGCCGTCTATGAAATGCATCAGCAGTCCGGACGGACAAGGGAGGCGCAGCGCATCCGAGCAGTGGTCGAGCAACAGCTTGCCCCGTTCACCGGCACCATGCCCAAGGCCGTGCTGGTGGGTGCAGAACAGCAGTCGGCTACGGAAGCAGCAGTGCCGCCCAGGTCAATCGACATCGCCCGGCGCGGCATGGTCCCCATCCGCCCGGGATCAGCAGTGCCCGCAACGCCAACACCGGCGACGCCGGCCAAGACCTACCAGCCCAGCCGACGCGATTCCGGGCCGGGCCTGGACCGATAAGACTCACACCACTAGTGCAAGGGGAACACGATGAGTGAAGCAGATGGAATGGACGATGTTGTGGACGGCGGGCTACGGCAGTCGCTGATGATCGCCTCACGCATTGCCGAGACTCTGGCCCGCCGCCGGCAGGAATCCCAGCGGCAGAATGAACACCAAGACGCCCAGATGGCGCACGAAGCACAGGCACGTCTCGCCGCCGAACGCAGCGCAGCCCACGCAGCGCTCGCTCCTGTGGAAAAGGACCAGTGGTGGGACAAAGCCCAACCCCACGACATTGCCACGGCCCACGCCGTCGCTGAAGGCTGGAAAGACCACGACCCCACCGCACTCGCCGCATCCGAAAAGATCCGTCAGGAAGTCTTCACGCGCTACGGCATCGACACCCGCGACGTCGGCACTGACGCCGCCTACCTGGAATCAGGGATCCAGTCCATCACCACGGAAAAGGCGCGTCAGGACGAGCTGGCCCGCAGCCAGGAAGAGACACGCAAGGCCGCAGCCGAACACGAGAAAGCAATGCGCCTGCTCGCCGCTGCCCGCGCAGAAGAAATCCGCGCACAGGCCGCCGAGCTGGCCCCCGAAATGGAGCGCCACCAGGTGCCCGCGGAGTACCTGGCCAACCCCGAGCTGGCCCAGGCACTGCAGACCGCGCACAGTGCGAAGACCCCCGCAGCAGTGGCGGCCGCCGACGCCACCGTGCAGGAACGCCTGTTCCTCATCGGCAAGGACGGCATCAACGGCCCCGACATCGACCAGCTGCGCAAAGAAACCACCGCAAACATTAACGGAGCCGGAGATTCCCACTTCGAGGATCCCGAATTCGTGAAAGCCGCCAAGGACCTGCACGAAGCCAAACTCCTGGCAGAGGGCGGCTTCACCGGGTCCGAAAGGACGCCCGTGGAGCAGCGGTACGAACGAGCCGAAAAAGAACTCTTCGCCCGCATGGAAAGCGTCGGCCGCGAGATCGAGAACCGTGTCACCGGCAACGACAGCCGCTGGCTCACAGATCAGGGCCTCAAAACAGAAACCGCGTCGGCCGCCGGGTACGGGTCAGCCGCACAGCACGAAAAGTTTGCTGAGTCCTTGGAGAACAGCGGAGCCACAGGGAACCAGATTCGAGGTCGGCTGGCCGCAGCGCGCAGCGAAGGAACACACCCGATCGCGGCGGTGACACAGGGTAGGGGTGCAGCTAAGGCCCGGAAATCCAGTGCAGGCGCAGCCAAGGGCGCTGAACGTGGCAAAAGCGGTCCCACGCGCTAGCAGGACAAACTCTTAATGCGTGGGCTCAAGTGGTTTTCGTAATGGCGTAAGTTGGATATATTCCGTAAGGCGTGGCGTTGGACAAGATCCAAGTGGGGCCCGGAGCCGCTAGCCAACCAAAGAGGCGCGGCTTTGGGGCGGATGGAAATTGTCCGGCCATGACGTGTTCGAGTCATAGAAAATATTGCCCAGCTGGCTCTCAAGAAGATTAGCGCCCGCTAAGTTGGTGCCAGTTAGGTTGGCGCCCGTTAGGTTAGCGCCCGTTAGGTCAGCGCGAGTGAGATCGGCGCCGGACAGATTTGCATTGGTGAGGTTGGTCCCCTTTATGAGGGCCCTGCTGAGGTTTGCGTTCTGAAGGTTAGCGTACTCGAGGACTGCATCCGTCAGGTTCGCCTCATAGAGGTCGGCGCGGTCGAGACGAGCCTCCGTCAGGTCCGCATGAGTCATGTCGGACGACCCGAGGTGAGCATCCATGAGGTAGACGATCATTGTGCGAAAGCCCCCGTACTTGGATTTAAGGACCGCTTTTACGTGACGAAGGTCGGCGCGCTCTAAGCGCGCACCTTCGAGGTGGGTCTCGTGCATTCTGGCGCCAGCCATTTTTGCGCCATACAGGTCCGCCGACTCTGCATGGGCAACCGAGAGATCGGCGTTCTCCATGTTGGCGTTTAAAAGCTCTGCACCACGTAGGTTTGCGCGTAGCAATTGGGAGGAATTGAGATTCACTGAAGCCATCTTGGCGCCACCTAGATCGATATCGCTCAGGTCTGCAGAACCAAGATCAGCGTTGTCGAGGCGCGCGTTTGCCAGCTTCAAACCCATTAGCGGTTCTCCATGCAGATCTATGCTCGAAAAAGGCCTGTCAAGTTGCGCAGAGCTCGAAAATGAACGAATGAAACGAAGATTCTCGAGGCGGGTGGCTTGCTTAGCTTGCTCGGAAGCCAGTGCCCTTTCGCGAGATGCACGATCGTCGTTAATTTTTGACTGCTCCTTGGTGATGATCTCACCCGAGACAACGCCCGCCGACGCGCCTACGATGAGGGCGATCGCAACATTCCGCAGGATGAATGCCCGGACCCCTTCTGGAAACCATAGCCGTGATGGCGCAAGGACACTGCCGGTCGGGAGCGTCTCCTGGTTTCGGCGTCTCGCTGTTCGCAAGCTTCGTCCCACGCGTAGACCCCAAAGCGGCGGTTTGGCCATCGTCTTAGGATAGGCAAAGATGGCCGTTCTCAACAGTCTTGGCACGGTTTTGCACTGCTCGTCCACTGACTGTCTTGAGCTGAACCCAGCGTGTTTTACGCCGCGTTCGAGAATGGGCACAGGTAGAAAGCCCACGAGACAGGGGACAAATACACTCGACCCGATCCAATTCGGCGTCAAAGTCCGGGAGAGCCAGACGACCGCGCGAAATCCAGACGAACATCGTGAAACCAGCCTGCCGGGGCCTTCTTGGGTTCGAGGTGTTCCGGGTCGCGGTGCTTTTGCATGTCGCATTTGTAGAACGGGCCGCGTGGGTCAAGCATCACGCTCATGTGGTGGTCCGCGTGGTCCTTGAACCAGACACTGATGCCCGTGGCTCCGTCCAGCCTGAGGTGTTCCCAGGCCCGCCACAGAGCTTCTACCCGGGTGACTGCTTCCGGGTGGTAGTACCACTCGATGCACCACTTCGCGGCGCGGCCGTCGACGTCGCGGACGTACGTTGGCAGCAGCTGTTCGTGCAGGAACTCTTCGGCTGAGCCGTAGACCAGTTCAGAAGGCTTCTGCTCTTCTGCCGGGGCGTCTGCGGGTGTCTCGGCGTCGTTTGAGCTGAAGCGGCCGATGTCGGTAGTCATCTCGGAACCTCCTAGCCCGTGACCCAGGGATTAGCGACCGAAGCGGCAGGTACCGGGACAGCCTCTTCTTCGGGTCGCGGGCTGTACTTCTTGATGGACGCCTCCACAGCGTCCTTATGCGGGCCGGTGTACCAGGGCATGGTGCGGACCAGCGTGGCGGGTGCACCGGAGGCGAGGACGACGGCGCGGCCGCGGTCCAGTTCCGCGAGGTTGGAGACGTCGAAGATGCGTTCCTTGCCCTCCTGGCGGGAGCGGCTGGAGCCGGACTTTCCGGAGGAGACGGAGACGTTGGTGTAGCTGTAGTCCCCGATCAGGTCCGAGAGTGCCCGGAGGAACCCTTCTTCGGCGACGCCGCCGCCGTAGACCTTGACGTTCGCGGCCGACCAGATTTTCCGCATGTTCGCCTCGCCCCACAGTTCGACGCCCTGGGACCAGGACTGCAGGATGCCCATGACGATCAGGCCTTTGGAGCCGTAGTGGCTGAACTGATCCGGCAGGGCTGCCCAGCGGACTACGTTGGCCAGCTCATCGAGGGCGAACAGCGCAGGTTTGGGCAGGCGGCCGCCGCTGCGTTCGGCCCGTTCCTCCATGGCCTCAGCGATCGCCACCGTCAACGCTGTGGTGAGCGGGGAAGCTGAGCCGGCCCCTTCCTTGGAGAGAATGTAGATCGTCTCCTGTGAGGCCGCGAACGCGTGCGGGTTGAACTGCCGCCGGGCATCCGTGGCGACCGTCGCGCCGCCTATCGGGGCGACCCAGCGCAGCGTGTTCCTGGACTTGAGGCACTGGATCATCTTCTCGGCGGTGCCGAAAATACCGTCGCGCTGCTTGTCGGCCAGCTTCAGCGTGGACTCCAGGCCCTTGTACTGCAGCTCGTAGTCATGCTCTTTCAGGATTTCGATAGGTTCCTGGCTGACCTGCTCCGTCACCCACAGGTAGACCTGCGTGATGGGAAGCTCCCCCAGCGCGGCCGCGAGGAAGTACGAGGAGAGGATGTCTTCGGCCTTCGGGTCGAAGTAGGCATCCGGCTTGGACCCCGGGACGCGTGAGCCGACGGAAAAGTGCTGGGTGAGCTTGTAGGCCTTCTCCTCGTCGGTGACGTAGGAGAGCGGGTTCCACCACCAGTCCGGTTCCTCCTGCGCGATCTTCTGCGGATCAAAGACCCAGACCGGGGCCGTTGCCTCGCGGACGCCGCGGGTGCCGTCCACGACGTCGCGCTTGTTCGAGGTCGACACCACAGCACCCGGTGCGTCCAGGATCGCGGGCATGACCCGGGAAGTCGACTTACCGGTACGGGGACCCCAGATATCGAGGCTGAGGTCTTCCCAGGACTGAATGAACTTCTGGCCGGTGGAAACCACCTTGCCCACCACGATGCCCGGGGTATCTGTCACGCCCAGCCGCTCGGCCGTGGCCTTTGCGCCCTTCTCGGAGAACGCGGCGAGGGATTTACCCCGGCCCAGGTACCGGGCGGCCTTATCGACGCGGGCACGTTTGGACGCGCCCTTCCTCCAGGCCACGAGCACGACGATGGTCAGGACCATGACGACGCCGGCCATGATGGCCGCGGCGACGGTGGACTGGACGGGCCAGGGTACCCGGCCCTTGATGAGCCCGGCGATCAAGTCAATCGGATGGGCGGGAGGTGCTTTGATGCCGGCCATCCATGAGCCCAGGTGTGCGGCTGCGTAGGTCCCGCCGCCGAAGATGATGATGAAGCCGATGGCCATCCAGACCAGCAGGGCATCGCCGAGGCCCATACCTTTACGGTTCGGTGCACTCACAGCGTGCCTCCTTCGACGGGTACGTCAAGGGTCATTGGCTCGAGGAGGGTGTCCGGGGTTTCACGCCACTTACCCTCGGTGTCGTTGACTCCGTCCGGGCCCTGCTCAATGGATGTCAGTCCGACCAGGACCGGGATTCCGGGCCGGCCGCCGACCTTGATCAGGAACTTCCCCCGGCCCGGGGGTTCGACGTCGACGCCGCGGGAGTCCCAGGCGGGGGGGTCCTGCCAGGAGATGAGCTTCTGCTGTTCCTGCCGGGAGAGTGGAATGGCCGAGGTCAGCAACGGCATTTCCGAGGCCGGGAGGCCGCCGCAGATCACCATGCCGGAACGTTCCACGAAGCCGCGGGCCTTCATCCGGTCCTCTTCTGCCGGCAGTGCCAGCAGGTCGGACATGGTGTGGGAAATCATGATCTGCCCAACGCCGACGGAGCGGTTCAACCGGGTCAGGGCATCCACCCGGTCCACCATGCCTTTACCGGCGCGCAGCGCCCGCCACAGCTCATCGAGAACCACGAAGTAGTTCCGGCGCGGTTCCAGCCCGGCGTCGGCCAGGGCGTTGGCGACGTTGACCGTGCCGAAGCCATAGGACCAGCACGCGAGCAGGATTGCTGCCTGGAGGTCCGTTTCGGTCTCGTCAATGCTGGAGACATCGAAGACCACGGCGCGGTCGCGCATCATGGGGTTGGTGGTGTGCCGGGAGAAGATTTCTCCAAGCTTCCCGCCACCGGTCAGGCCCAGCAGGGTTGCTTCCAGTGCCCGGGTTTCCTGCAGGTAGACGGTCATGTCGCCGCGGTCCAGTGCGACCTGCCGCAGCTCATCGGGTGCGGAAACAATGACGTCCAGGAGATCTTTCAGGACCGGTACACCGTCGAACCGGTCATCGAGCACGCGTAGGGCACGGTCCAGGATCGTCTGTTCCTGATCGGTGGGCGGGTTGTTCCGGCTGATCGTGATCAGGGAGACGACCATCGTCAGGCGGCGGCCGTGCGCGTCGGCGCGGACCCGGGCGGCGTCCTCATGGTGGCCGCTGTATTCGAGCAGCTGCGCCGCTTCGACGGCCTGGCCGGGATCAAGAATGTTCAGGTATCCGACGCCGCGGCCGAGCTTGATGACCTGCCCGCCGAGGGCCTGGACCGCTTTGACGTGCTCACCCTTCAAATCCCCCAGGATCAGGGGGTGGACGCCCTGAGCGGAGAGACCAATAAACATCCGCCGCACCACGGTGGACTTTCCCAGCCCGGGCTTGCCGAGGATGAACGCCGACGGATTAGAAATCAGGCGTGCGCGCTGGAACCAGCTGATCGGGTCGCAGCAGACCGTGGCCTGGGTTTCCTCGTGGCGGCCCAGCGGCACGCCGATCATGGGTGAGGACGCACCGGAGGAAAACGGCCACAGTCCGCAGACCTGGACTGTGGTTCCCCGGTATTCCTTCACGGACGGGACGAGCTGGGCCATGCCGCCGCCGCGTCCGGTCCAGCCCCGGGCAGATGGCCCGGGCTGGCGGGGTTCCTTCTCCGTCTTCTTCTTCGGCGCGGCCTTGACCGGCGCTGTGACCTTTGTGGCGGGGCGGGTGAAGAGTTTCATGCGGGCCATTACAGGGCATCCTTGATTTCGGAGGGCAGGAGGCTGTGCTTGGGAAGGACCAGACCCAGGGGCAGGGACGCGGCGAACGCGGTGTCCTGGGCGCCGTAGGCGCGGCGCAGCAGCACCCGGGCGGTCCCGGAGGTCTGTTCCACGGCGGCCACGGCGTCGGGGAGGCGGTCCTTGTCGGTCACGGTGGCCGTGACGACCATGCCGAAGTTCACCAGCCCGGCACCCTGGGCCTCTTCCTGTGCCGTCTGCACGGCGGAGCGGGCATCGACCAGGGCGCGGGCGGAGGGTCGGTTCCCGGAGGTGATGCGGACGTTGGCGTTGTTCTGGTCCCGCTCCACCACGGCGGCGGCACGGGCGGAATCCATCGGCCGGTACAGCAACGAGATCCGCTTCCGGTCAATGTCCCCATGCGGGGCCAGCAACCGGGACAACACCGAAGAGTTGACGGACCCGCGCGGGGCACCTGTCATCGTCCAGGACGCCGAGAACGCGCCGTCATGCCGGTAATCATCCCAGCTCGCCTGCGTCGCGGTGGGGCCGACTTCGCCCCACGTCAGGGACACCGGGGACCCGGCGGCGTGGGCTTCATCAATGATCAGGGCAGCCGGCGGGTCATAGGCGATCCGTACGACCTCGCAGAGTTCCTGCGCGGACATCGGCCGGGCTATCCCGGCGCCGGTGGACTGCAACCGCGCCGACAAGCCCGGGATCCGGGAGGCAACGTCGCGGGCCACGTCCTCGGGTGTGCGCTTCTTCGATCCGGCCCGCAGGGAGGCGTTGAAGGTCAGGGATACCCAGGCCCGGACCGTGGCCGAACCTTCCGGATACGTGTCGACGACCTCGTTGAGGACGTTCCTGGCAAACTCCGGTGCATTCGGGTCAATATTCATCGTGACCTCATTGCGGAGCCGGTAGCCGGAGTCCGGGGCGGTCTCGACCGTCACGGCGGCGGCGTCCAGGCCCGCCTCGTCTCCGAGGCCGGCGAGCCAGCCGCCCCAGTTCGCGACCCACGCATCGACCTGCTCCGGGTCCACAAGGGACGCACCGTCGGGTTCGGTGGAGAAGATCACGGTGTAGTGGCTGGTGGTCGGCACATGCAGGAGAGCGAACGGGCGCTTGTAGGAGTCGGTGAATTCGTACAGGGTCGACTTCGCGGCCAGGCCGGGCAGCTGGTACATGCCCCAGGCCGTCACACCAAGGGGGCCGGAACGGTAGAGGTTCGTTCCGGAGGACTTGGAGAGCCGGAAGCTCATCCGGGTGCCGAAGCGGTCAACAACGGACTGGCCGTGCTTGTCCTTGACCGTCAGCAACAGGGCGCTGGCCCCGGCCACGGCCAGGACCCCCAAGCCCGGGAACAGACCCCAGATCGCGAAGCTGATGATGCCCAGCAACAACCCGGCCATGACAATGCCAGTGCCAATCGCGCCCAGGTTACCCAGGCCCGCTGAGCGCGGGACACGCCAGTTGCCGTAGGACGGTTCCTTGTATTCGGTATTAATTGCTGCCACTGGGGCCCTCCCCGGTCGAATCCTGCGCGGTCTGTTGTGCGGCCTGGGAAACCCTGGACGCTGCTTGTGCTCCTACGGCGACGGCCATACCAGCCGGACCCGCAGCTGACGCTGCTCCCGACGCGGCACCGGCGGTGCCGGTAGCAGCCCCTGCCCCGGCGGCGCCGGTGGTGCCGGCTGCACCGGCTGTTGCGGCGCTGGCCGCCCCACCCGGACCGGTGGCCCCGGGTGTCGGCTGGCCGCCATTTCCCCTGGGGCCGGTTGTTCCGTTGCTGCCCTTCGGAGATGCGCCCGACTGGGTGCTCTGTGTACTTGCTGGAGTCGGGGAGGCGTTGCCTTTACCGCTGCCGCCACGGCCCATGGACACGGCGCCGGTGGCCATGGCTCCGACCGCTGCCCCGGCCCCCGCTCCACCGCCGGAAGCGACGGCACCCACCATCGGCGTCACGAACCGCATCAGCGCCGGCAAAGCGAACAGAGCGACGACCATCAGCGTGAAGCCCGTGATGGAGCTGATCAAGGCGTTCTGGCCCTTGCTGCCCATGAGGAGGAAAGCGACCGAGTAGACAATGGCCGCAGCCGGTTTGTAGAGGATGAACGCGATAGTCCAGCCGATTGCTTTCTGAAACCACTGCCTCCCCATCTCCGTGTTCGTGAAAGCGGCAGTCGTGGGCAGAATGCCCGCCAGGATCACCAACATGCCGCTGCGCACGACCATCAAGACGATCTGAACGAGGGAGGCAATCAGGCCAATCAGGCCCAGAACGATGAGGATAAACACCCCGACCCCGGTCTGGTTGGTCATGACCAGGATGCTCATTGCATCGGCGAAGCCCTTGCCGTTCGTGGAGCGGTCGATGATCGCGGCCGAAAAAGCATCCGCCGCGATCACCAGGATCGAGATAACGCCCAGACCCAGACCCGACACCAAGGTCAAAGTGACCAGGGACCGCAAAAGGTCCTTCAGCGGCGCCCCGCGCTGCTCCCAGATCATCCGGATACCACCGACAATCACCGCCAAGACCGCCAGCGCCAGCGTCCAAGGCAACAACTCGCTATTGACCGCAGAAACAACGGGGCTCGGCGTCGCACCGTCCGCACTGGCAAGGTTTACCGTGGGCATGGACACCCAGAAAGTCGACAGAGTCGTCACCATCTGACTCATGCCCTCCATGATGGCTTTGGCCATATTGCCCATGGCATCATCGGCGAGCCCTGAGACCCAGTTGCCGACTGCACATCCGGCATCAATAGCTCCGCATGCTTTTTCTGCCACGTCAGGCTCCCGACCACGCGATGAAGCCGCTGAGGTCTCGAATTTGGGCTATTTCATTGATCAATTGACCGGAGTCGGCAATTGCCAGTTTCCAGTCCCCATCGGCCCATAGCAAAGGAAGGACCGCGTGCCCAAGCATCCCTTTGTCGGTCTGAAAGGCGATGTCAACGTTCGCTGCGGTGGGTGAATAGCTCTTGATTACGAAGCCGCGAAATTGAACGGTTGAGTTCGACGTGGGCTTTGACGAGGAGTCTGCCCTGGCGATATCCCGGCCCGGCCCGGGCATCAAGAGCTTGTCCGTTGCTTTCTGACTGAGGACAGGATCTCCAGACGAGCCCATAGCCAAGATGTTCGCGGCCGCATATAGGGCGCCGGTGGGGGACTTTGCGAAGCATGATCTTAAGCCATCTTCGTCTGTCATGCCCGGACCGAAGGTCTTGGGGTCGGTGGGCGCGGCAATCTTTCCTACAAGTTCCCACTTGGACTTCGGCGCTGTTCCCAAGGCTGTTTCCGTGCTTGAGGGAAGCCCGCAAACACTTTTGCCGGCCGCGTCTGCTGACTTCGTAGGTGCTGCTGCGGTGGTGCTGTCCGGCGATGCGGCGGGGGCAACCTGGGCGGTGTCCTGGCCTTTGGGTAGCAGGAAGATGACGACGGCTGCTGCTATCAGCGCGACCACCAGCGCGGCAGCAATGATGAAACCGGGTTTGGTGAACGGATTGCTTTCGGTGGTGCTCTCTGTTGACTGGCTCATGGTGAACCTCCCGTTGTTGGTGCTGGTTTAGACGAAGGCGCGGACGATGCCGGCGGCGCCGGTGATGATGATGCAGCCCATCAGGACCCAGCCGAGTTTGCCGATGGCTTGGGCTCCTTCGCCGCGCTGGAGCTGGATGACCATGCCGATGCCGACGATGATCACGCCCAGGACGCCGAGGACCAGACCGATACCGGAAGCCCAGTTCAGGACGGTGAGAAGACCGCCGGCTTCTGCCGGGACGACCGGGGTGGGGTTGGGGATGACGGACGCTGCAACTGCGGAGAAGGAGTTCATGGTGAGAGACCTTTCAATTGGTGGTGCTGGGTGTGGTAGCCAAGGCGGCTAAGTCAGTGATGAAGCGTTGGTATTCGCGGGCCGGCGGGGTGGTGGCGCTCCCGTGCCGCCAGGACTCGACCCAGGGCAGGGTCCAGAGGCGGGGCGCTCCCCCGCCGATGATGGCGGCGAAGTCACGCAACGGTTTGGGAGTCTTCCCGGGTGCGTCCGCGAGGACGGCAAGGCCGAGCAGGTCAACCGCGGGTGCCGCGCCTGATGCCCATTGGGTTAGTGCGCTCTGTGCAGCTGTCAGGCCGCGCATGTCGGCGCGGCAGACCAGCAGCACCCGGGGCTTGGTGCCGTCCTGGAGGACAGGCCAGCAGTGACCGGTGGGGCGTGCCCCGTCGATCAGGTCTGCGATGCGGCTTTCCCCGGACCCGCCGTGGGAACCGGTGACCCACAGCGCTGCGGAGCCTGTCACGGTGCGTCGGGCCAGACGGTCTGCGGCGTCGGGTTCAACCATTCCCCGCAGAGGCACATTGATCACGGCCGCCGGTGGCACATACGCGTCCTGTACTGCCGTGTCTGCGCCGTCGGCGGGGGCCGGATGGGTGATCCAGGGGTTCAGGGACTGTTGCACGATTGCCTCCTTTCAAAGTCCGTTGGTGAGTGTCTTAGAAGCCGGCGGCGACGGCGGCCGCGGCCGCGAGCCATGCCCGCCGGGTGGCGGGCTGAAGGGCTTCATAGCGGATAGGTCCGTTGACCAGGGCCGGATCGTAAGGAATCCGGACAACCGCGCGGACGAACGGTTCGAAGCCGTCAGCGATCCGCTGCGCTTCGTCCTTGGCCCGCTTCAGCGCATCCCCGCTCATGCTGCGCTTGGCGTCGGTGGACTCAGAGACGATGACCACGGCGTTGCGTGCCAGCTCGGCATCGTGCCCGCCCCGGGATTCCAGGGTCTGCAGCGTCAGGCGGGCCGCTTCGGCGCGGTCCTCAATGGCCGTCACCGGGACGACCAGCTGGTTCGTGTGGTCGATCATCCGCCGCCAGTTCGCAGCCCGGGCCGTGTTGCCCGAATCCATCACCACAAGCCGGTAGTACCGGGTGAGGACCTGGTGGGCGATGTCGACTTCCTCGGCGGTCACTTCGTGATCGCCTTCCTCGTTCTCGTCCGAGCGCAGGACATCGAACTTATCCGCCGTCTGGTGATGGACGAACTTGGCAATTTCCGCCGCGTTCGTTGACGGGGACAGCAGCTCGGTAGAGGAATCAATCAGATCCAGGACGCTCCGGTCGTGGGAGCCCTTTTCCGTCCGCCACCCCAGGGTCCCCTGGGACTCGTTGTTATCCCACGCGACCGAGGCCGCACCGCTGTAGCGGGCGAGGATGGCTGAAAGCATCACCACGGTGGGGGTCTTGTTCGCCCCGCCCTTGCGGTTCACCACAGCGATGGTTCGCGGGCCTGGCCAGTGCTGGCTGACCGTCCGGACGTCCTGCCGTTCGGAGAGTTCTTCTTCCGAGGGGTCCATCCGGAATCCGAGGCGCGTGAGCGTTCCGCGCCAGCCCTGAGTGGCCGGTTCCAGCACCGGGGCGCTGACCAGGAACGAGGTTTCCTTCAAGCTGCGCCGCGTCGGAACCGCTTCCTCAGCAACGACAGCTGTCTGCGGATCCGGGTTAGCCGGCGCGTGGTCGGCGTCGGCTGCAGGGGCAGGAACCGGGGCGGGCTCTACCGGCGAGGTTATGGGCTCCGGCGCGGGAGCGGGGACGGTCTCAATGATCGCGGGGGCGACGGTCCGGGGTGTGGTTGCAGGGGCCTCTGCCCGGCGGCGGCTCTGGTGGGGGTCATAGGAGACGGATTCGATCTTGTTGTCCGGATGCACGATGAGTTCGCCCTGGCCGTCGGGGTCCTCGATCTGGACCCGGACGGGGCGCTGGAGCGTCTGTGCCTCGCCCACGATGAGGGCCAGGGCGTTGTTGCGCAGTTCCTGCACGGAGTCTCCGGCGGCGACGACGCGGGAGTTACCCGCGACGACGACTTCGGCGGTCCCGTTCTCGCGGACGATGGCGCGGATGTTGGGAAAGGCCAGAACTTGCGTTGGTGTAGTACCCATGAGCTTCTTCCTTACGTGGGTGTGGGATGGACTGTGGCGCTTCAGGACGCGGGGGGGGGGGTGAGCCGCTTGACCTTCCACGGGGCGTCCTTGCCCGTGCGGAGCAGCTGCACCGTGTAGGTCCCGGCGTTCGTCGGGACCGAGGCCGTGACGCCGAAGCCGTTGGTTTCATCGACGCTCAACGTGGCGGGGCCGGTGACGCGGGATGCCGGGATGTTGGCCGGGTCCACGGCCGAGTAGTCAGCGGTCGCCTGTGGAGTCAGCCACCGGGCCAGATCATTGGCCCACTGCTTGTCCTCCACCGTGGGGCGGGCGAAGTCCGCCATGGCCTTCCCGGCGACGTCCACAGCCTCATCCTTGCTGGCCTGATCCCAGCTGATGCCGATCGTGGCGGGGATAGTGCCGCCCGGTGCCTGGGGTCCGCTGTTGGCGCTCAGGGAGACCGGCGCGGACGAGGTGGGGCTGGCGGCCGCTGATGCCGACGGCGCTGCCGCGGTGATGCCTGCCGGTGCGCAGGACACGCAGAGCAGCGCCACGCCAACCAGGGTCAGGGGCTTTTTCACTTCTTCTCCTCTTGGGTGGGCAGGTACAGGAAAGCCGAGGGGACAGTGTTGGCCACTGTCCGGGTGTAGTAGCTGTGGTCCGCCGGGGCCGGGTTGCCGTTGTAGCCCTCCTCGACGTAGGTCCCGTTGTCCTTGACTTCCTTGACCACCGCGACGTGGCCGAAGCTCGGGTCCGCTCCCCCGGCTCCGGGCGCGTACCAGACGACGGCACCGACCCGGGGTGTGCTGCCGGAGGCCCAGCCCCTGGCGTCCCAGCCGGCCTTCCAGGTCAGGGCCGAGCCGAGGCCCTGCCCGTCCGGACGAAAGGAGCCGTTGAGGAACTTGAACGGTGCGCTGGTTGACCCCATCTGCTGGTTCACCCGCCACAGGGCGAAGTCCACACACTCGCGGTAGTACATGCCGAGAGGTGAGGTGCTGGCCGAGTTTGCGCCGACCTGCAACCAGGTCGGGGAGTTCTTCCACGGGTAGTCATCCCCCGCGCCCGACTGTCCCGGGATGGCGCAGTCGCTGCCCTGCAGGGAGAACTTCGAGTTCGAGAGCGCCTGGACGAGCTTCACTGCCTCGGGCCAGTACCTCTGGTAGTGGTACGGGTCGGCGTTGCGCTGGACCCTGTTGCCGGCAATGGTCGGTTCCAACAGCTCCCAGCCGGCCACGCCTTTCAGTGCTTTGATGAAGTTGGTTGCGCTCGTGGTGGGGTCCATGCGGTCTGCGTAAGAGCCCCACGCGCCGTTGTCGCGCTGTTGGAACAACCCCCGCGAGTCCGGGCCGGCGCCGTCGCCGGTATCCAGGACCCGCAACCCCGACTCCCCCAGGGAAACCATGACGCTGATCATCTGCCCTTTCACGGACAGGTCCAGTGCCTTACCGGCACCCATGATCGCCGCGGCGTTCTTCAACTGCTCCTCGGTGTAGCCCTCGACCTTGGCGTCATCATCGATGACAACAGAGGCGGCCGGACCGCAGGTGGCGGCAGCTGGCTTCGCGGGGGCGAGAAGCAGAAGCATGGAGAAGATCAGTCCGAAGAACAGCCCGGGGATGGCAATGATGGCCACTAGGCCAAGCGATGTGCGCTGCATTAGATTCGCCCCTCCCCCTTGGACGTCGACTGGCTCAACCAAAAGATTACACGCCTGTAGTGAACATGTACAACGCCTGTAGTGGGCATGCATTGTTCAGATATGAGGGATTCAGGCGACGTTACGATGATTGGGTGCCGTTCCTCTTCCTGGTTCGGCGCTGGAGGGTGAGACCTAATGCTGACGACACGGCGCGGCCTGGCCTGCCTCGCGTTCCTTGTACCGGCGGCCGCACTATCTGGATTCGCGGTTGTCATGGCCCGCAAGATCGTTAAACGGGGACCAAAGGACTACCGTCGTGCCGAACTGACAGATGATGGCCGTAGAGTCCGCATCGACTTGGACGACTACACCAAAGCCCCGGGCGACTTTGGCGTGTTCGACCCAGCGACAGAGAAGTACACGAGAGTCGGCGAGGTCACGCTGATCAATGAGGATCAAAAGTACGTAGAACGGCGGATTGATCCTCTTGGGTCCGCGCCGGGACGTCTGGGGCCAATCGTCGATTGGACTCCGGACGTGTTTTTCGAGCCCTCTGGTGTCGGCGGACGGTTCGAAGAGGTGGACGTCCCCACCGCGTACGGTGCGGCGCCTGCATGGCTATTTGAAGCTGAGAACACGGACGTATGGGTGATCCATATCCATGGCAGCTGGACCGACCGCTCGATCATGTTGCGGGACGTCCACGCATTCAGTTCTTTAGGATTCACCTCCTTGGTCCCCACATTTCGCAGCGACCCGGAGGTCAGCCCACCACAGGCCGAATCGAGCCACCTTGGGCAAACGGAGTGGCGTGATGTGGAAAGCGCTGTGTCCTACGCCGTCGCTCGTGGAGCCAGACGCATCATCCTCTCCGGCTGGTCAATGGGTGGGACCATTGCGCTGCTGACAGCGGAGCGCAGCGCCCATCGGGACCGGATCGTCGGAGTCGTCCTGGTAGGGCCGGTCACGAGCTGGCGCAAGACCATCACGGCGGGGGCGGTGCGGGCTGGCGTGCCGGCGATTGGTGCCGGCCTTGTCATGTACCTGTTGCAGGCTCCCCCGTTCGCGAGGATGCTCGGGTTGGAGGAACCGATCGATTTCGATGCACTTGATTGGGTCGATGTACCTAACCGGGTGGCAGTCCCGACGCTGGTCCTGCACTCCTACACAGATCAAGAGGTTCCCTGGGAGATCTCAGCGGCGTTCCAACGCGCGAATCCTGACACCGTCACCCTGATTCCCCTACCTGAGGCGCATCATACCCAGGAGTGGAATGCCTCGCCTTGTACCTTCTCCAACGAACTGACGGCTTGGGTCAGCAAGACGATCTTGGCTGAGCAGGGCTAGGTCTGTGCGTCTAGCTTGGCCTCAATTTTGCTGATTTTGCCCTCAACAGACTCCGGGAACATCGTCATATTCCCCCGCTGGTAGTTGTGCAGAACGATGAGGCTTTTGTAGACCCCGTTTTCGAGCGTTTCATTGAAAAGGTCCCACGCCGGACTGACTCGGGATTGATCTGCATTTACACGGATCCTCAACGCCGTAAGCCAGAGTGCATCGATCATCCAGAGCCGCAATTTCGGGAGCTGCTTGGACAGGAATAGAATCAGCCACCCCGCCGCCGTCACCGAGAGTCCTACATAGAAAAGGCGGTCAAACCAGGATCCGATCGCTTGGGCGAAGGCATCCCAGGGCGAGAAATGGAACAGCACCACGTACATAATGTGGCACGAACAAGCCGCCGCAACCACGAGCAGGCCCGCTGAGAATGTTGCATACGGGCCCCGCGCCTTGTGCCGAAGCATGTAGATGATCCTGAGCACGGTGAACAACAACGCGAGCATGTACGTGCCGCTGTACGTGGCAGTTGCGAGCTGGTCCATGCGGGTATCAATGAAGTCCGCAGATGTTGGAGCTTTGTCCTTAATCAGGGCGAAGCTGACAACCATGATGGGAATACTCAGCAACGGGGCGTAGTAGGTCCATCTGACAATGGGTACGTTCGCTAAACGCCGCACGCTGTCGTTGAAGAAGAAGATCGCCAGCAGCGCGAAGATGGCTTGAAGCAGGTTCGTCACGTTGATGCCACCGAGGTAGCTGTCGATGACCTCTAGCGGTGTAACCGTCCCCAGGACATAGAGCGCCGTCAGACCGAACATCGATGCCAGCCACGACGCCCGGGATTCCGCCACCTTCACCACCGAGGGGATCCGAAGGAGGCACAGGGCACTCAGGAGCGCAAAGAGCAAAAGTTTCATGGTCTAGCTGAGGAAAGGATCAGGATCGGACGAGCCGCGTCCACGGGTCTTCTTCGACATCTCGAAAGCGAAATCCTCCACCCACCGTTCGACAGGATGATTCGGAACCGACCGGCAGGTAACGCTAATCGCGTCCGCGGTTTCCCTCAGCATCTCTTCAGAGAGATCCGGCAGAGCCAAGGAAATCCGAAAGCTCTCCAAGTAGATGTGTCCGAGTTCGTGATAGATGCAGTGAAGTTTGTATTGCCGCGACTTCTGCGGGGGGAAATAGACGTTGATGCGATCTTCAAATTCGGCTTTGAAGGCCGTCAGCGCACCCCAGGACTCCTTGTACTCGATCAGATTGATCGGCTTCTCACAGATCACACTCAAGCGGTCGACAACTTCCTTCATCGATGTCGTGCCGTCTCCGCATAACTCCCGAACCTTTTCCGGGACCAGCGGGAGCGCCATTCACTCGTCGTCTTTCTCGTCGGCTTGCATCGATGCATCGATGATCCTGGTGATCGTCCTCAGTGTTTCTGGCGAGGTGGCCCCCAGGTTTCTCGCGGCAAAGTTCTTCACCTTGAGCTTCCGCATCTGCACAAGGAATTCCATGCGCGCTTCTACCTCGGGAGGAGTCTCGCTGTTGAGATCACACAGATAACTGGGTGGTACGGCAAAAACGAACTCTGCTATGCCCTTCAGCAGTTCTTGATCCGTCACCAGGCTGCCAGTGCCATTGATCAAGTAGGACCACCGTGTCCGCGACAGGTGGATTCCGTGGGCGGAAAGTGCTTCTTCGACATGAGGGTAAGTGAGCGCAGTGTTGTTATCTGCCTCCCAGATATCCACTAGGATGCCCATGCGATCCGCTAGCCGCTCTTTCTTCTGTTGCTGCGTAAGAAACACGCTGCGGCCCCCATTTGCCATCTATACAGCTCCTTAGCCAAGCTCAGCCACTTGTGTAGGCCGGCCACACAGGGCGGGCGGGCAGCTGACACAAGAGATATTACCCGATGCCTACCGCAGGGTGCAGGCAGTGAGTTGTGCATGTGCGGAGCATGTATGTAGTCTTTCGTTGGCTTGGTCTTTTTGAAGGAGCACTAGGCGCCACCGCGACAGGACCTGTAGACCTACAGGTTCTCTTAACCCGAAGTGAGGGTGACGACATGGAGGAATACCGCCCACCCAAACTGATCGGTAAGAAGGCACCCCTGAACTGCCTTGTGCTCCCAGATCAGCATTACACCGCCTGGAAGGCGATGCAGCGGTACAACATGTCCTTCGGTGAGTATGTGGGCGCTTTGATAGACCGCGCGGAAGGGCGTCCCAACAAGCTTGATGGGATGCAACGAGGGGGCATCGGCAATTGAAGAGTCTTAGGACACCAAAAAGCCAAAGAGCGACACGCCGCGATGACCTGCGCGGTTTCGTTTATCAAAACCGCTTAGATGGCACTATGGCAATTCAGAAGCTTGCTCAAGGGGGCCGCCCGTCAAAGGGACCGCGGCACACGTTCGTGGTGAAGCCCGATCTTGCACGGGCCGAGAAACTGCGAGCAATCATGGAGATTCTTGGTACGAACGCAGTCGACTACCTGACTCCGCTGGTTGCCGCCCACATAGATTCCATCAACCTTGATGAACTGCGCAACCAGGAGATTTTGCCTATACCAAAGGCCAGTTAAGGACTGAAGGCCCGCACTAGGCGGGCCTTCAAAAAGTATGCGTTCAGATCCGAATCTTGGCGGAGGACGATCTGAACTTTTTACAAGCTCCCCGTGAGGGGCGCTCCATTTGCTATACCCCGAAGGGACTAGCTGTTGTCTATGGTACCTGCAGTGCCCGTGCCGTCAATAACTGACGCGCTGCAATCCGCGGGTCAAGTCACTCCCGCGATGGCATGGGCTCTCGCTCCGTTGATCGCCGGTGCGCCGACTTATCGTCCAGGACGTTGGATAAAAGGCCGGTTTCAGTACCCCCGGCCGCTTGACCCGCCCCGGATCACCGCTTCCCTGCCGAAGCAGCCGGCGGCCGTTCCCATTCATGGAGCAGATGGCTCTGTGGCGACTCTCTGTCTTGATCTGGACACTTCTAAAGCGCTGCAGGGCGTCGTCGATGAGGATGCCCGACGTCTCGGGGTCCTTCTGGAAAGCTGCGGTGTCCGCTACGTCGCGGACTACTCCCCCAGTGGCGGACGCCACCTCTACATTCCCCTGGCCGAGCGCATGGAAGCACCAGCGGCCCGTGAGCTGATCGAAGCCCTCGCACGGACGGCGGCCAGCCTTGACCCCAGCCCGCACCAGAACGTCACCGACGGCTGTATCCGGGTCCCGGGAAGTGCCCACAAACGTGGCGGCCACCAGATACTCGTCACGCCCCTGAACGAGGCATACGACGTGCTGCGCCGCCGCAACCCTGTCCAGGTTGTGGCGGCCCTTCGACGAGCTCTGGCACCGGAGCTCAAACGTGAACGCGAGCTAAAGGCCCGCGCCGCCAAGATGGCAGTACAGGCGACGGCGACTGGCGTTCGTCCGGTTCCCTTTGGCGGGAGCCAGTCCCCCCTGCGCCTGGCGGCCCGAACCGGCCTGTACGACACCGCCCGTTACGCCAGCCCGTCAGAAGCCCGCATGGCAGTGCTGAACCACTTCGCCGCCTGTGGCTGGACCCTGGATCAGGTCCGCCTCGAGCTGGGCGGCCAGTTCCCCGGCCTCGCAGCCCTCTACTCCGACACCGACCGACAGGAACGCCTCCTCGATAAAGAGTGGGCTGAGGCCTGCCGCTGGATCCAGAAAACGGGAACCCTGGCACCGGGCAAAAGGACTGCCCGTATTAACGACACAAGCCCCCCATTACCCACAGGGGGGGCCGGCAGAACCAGCAGCAAAGCTGCTGCCCACCAGCTCGTAAACGATCTTGAAAATGTCCTGTACGCAGTCCTTGACCACAGATTCAAAGAACGCGGCCGCGAAGGCCTCAGCCTGCGTTTGCTGCTGCGCGCAGTGCTCGGCTACATGCGAACCATGGAAACTGACCTGCTGGATGTAGGTTGCCGTACCTTCGCCACTGCACTGGGCAAGCACCACGGCACTATCTCCAGGCTGCTCCCGACGCTCGAACAAGCCTCAGACGGCATCCTGACCAAAATTGCCGATGCCCGCGGCCGCAACGCCGACACCTACGTGATCCAACTCCCCCAGCACTTTGAACAACTTGCACGGGAGCTCTCCTGGCGCAGCGGAAAGATTCATGGCATCCGACCTGTATTCCGGGCCCTGGGCGACGTCGCTGCCCTCGTCTACGAATCCATCGAACGCGGACGCCTCTCCCCCACCACGGCAGTAATCGTCAGGTCCACTGGACTTAGCCGCACAGCCGTGGAAACAGCCTTGGCCGCCATGAGCAGCTACAACATGATCGAACGCCGGCACGGGCACTGGAGCATCACGGCCGGGACCAGCCTGACAGCCCTGGCCCGGCGGCTCGGGGCACTTGACGACGCCGCAGAGCAGATCAGCACCCACCGAAAGCAACGCGCAGCCTGGCACGCATGGCTGGACAGGAACCTCGCACCCGAACTCGCGGAACAAGAAGTGAACGAACGTGACTCTGATCTCTACTGGATCCCACCCTCGGAAACCGAACTGGACCTGATCGGAGCGCTGTGGCGAGCTGCGTAGAGCGCCGGCGTTGGTAGTCGGTATGGATCCCCCAGACCACGTTGGTAAGTGTTCGCTTGTTTCGCCAGTTTCACAAGTGAAAAAAGCCAATACAGGGATGCGGGTAGATACAGCAAAACAACTGAACACACGTCTGCTTGTTTCCCCGGTTTCACAAGTGAAAAAAGCGAAGACACGGAAACAAGCTTCACAAGTAAAGCCAGTATTACTGGATACGCTTGGATCACTCTGGAAGGGGATTTGATGAAACACGATCTAGACCGCGGTGCCCTAAGCCGCGTTATCGCGGTAATCAACGGCAAAGGCGGGGTCTTCAAGACCAGCCTGGTGGCCAACGTAGGCGGACTCCTCGCCGAGGGCGGATCGCGTGTGCTCCTCGTGGATCTCGACCCTCAAGGAAACCTCGCCGAAGATCTCGGCTACGCCGACCAGGGTGACGGCGGCAGAAGTCTGGCGGCCTCGCTCTGCTTCGGGGGAGAACCCGACATGCTGACCAGTGTCCGACCCAACCTCGATGTCATTGCCGGTGGACCCCATCTCGACGATGCCGCGGCATTCCTTGGAGCCAAAGCCCAGAAGGACCGTGATGCTGCTCAACTCGCCCTGGCCAAACTGCTTGCCGGCGTCGCGGGGGAGTACGATCTGGTCCTACTGGACTGCCCACCCGGAAATGAGCCCCTGCAGGCCGCCGCGGTAGCTGCCGCCCGCTACGCTCTGGTACCGCTGAAAACGGACATGTCCAGCCGTAAGGGTGTCGCCGCCGTCGCGGCACGCATGGACAGCGTCGTCGGCCTCAATCCCTCCCTGGACCTATTGGGCGTCGTTCTGGTTGGTACGGGTACGAATTCCAAGCAGGTGCACAAGGTCACCCGAGACCACCTCATCGCCGATTTTGGCACCGACGAAGTGCTGTTCCCGATGAGCATCCGCCACGCGGAGGCCACCGCCCAGGCATGCCGTGAGCGAGGGCTGCTGGCCCACGAGCTCGAGCGGGAGCTCAGCAAGGGACCGAAATGGTGGGAAGTCCTGCGCGGTGAAGCGAAAGCCGGCAACGCCGGTCCAAAATCGGCTTCCAGCGTGGCCGAAGACCTCCACGCTGTCGCCATGGAAGTGACCCGCCGCATCGCCGTCGCAGAATCACAGGAGATCAACGCGTGAGCGCCGAACCGACACCCAACCGCCCCGCACTCGGGTTGCCCCCACGACGCACAGCCGCGCCGGCCGCCGAGGCGCCGCTGGCAAGGATGCTCCCCGGACACCGCCCGGAGACACCAAAGAAGTCAGAACCCAAAGGGGCCGACACAGCAAACATGACGGTGAGTATCCCCGCCGCGCTGCGGAACCGTGCCCGGGCCGCATACCGGGCGACCAGCTACGCCGAAGGGGATAACACCTGGAGCCACTTCGTGGCGAAAGCCATCGAAGCAGAAACCGCACGCCGCGAAGCCGAACACAACGACGGTGCGATGTACCCGTCATGGGGTGTCAATCTCCCCGGCGGTAGGCGACTCAAAGATGGCTGAAAGCGCGGACGGAACCTTGAGGCGGCCGCCCGCCGGGAGGAGACAGGGATCCTGTGCTTTTGACCCAGCCGCTATCAACAGGGCTGAACTCCGAGTCTGGGGGTCTGCCCTCAGTGCGCGGCTTCGTACTTTTCCATGATGTCAGCCTGGGTACGGCCACGGGTATTGACCGGCAAGCCTTGTTCGGCCGCCCACAGCCGGACCTCGCGGGCATTGGAGGAAGCTGGACGCGTTGTCCGTGCCCGTCCGCCAGTCTTTCGGGCTGCTTTGGTGTATCGGCTGAACGCTTCACGCAGCTCGAGTGCGTGAGCATCATTGAGATCGATTGCGTATTCGACGCCGTCAAGGGCAAACGAAAGTGTCTCACTTGCCTTCGAGCCGTCGAAGTCATCTTCTAGAAGGGTTACTACTCTTTGTGCCATAGGAAAAGTTTAAGGCTTTGTAATCGCGCCGGATGACTGTTCTCTGCTATCGAAGACCAATGGAATGCCAAGGGGATCCTTTCGCCGTAAATGCCGCTATCCATCACGTAGGTATTTTTCGGAGCGGCAGGCTGCTCAGTCACTCCGCGGTCTCCTGTTGTTACGCGCGACTGTCCCAGAGATGTCCCAGATTGAAAGTAGTGGGATTGAGGAGTTATCCACGCGCCGCGCGGGAGCAGCACATCGATCCAGCTACGGGTCGAGCTGGGCCAATAAGTTATCCGGCCGCTGCGGTAGCCTCGCGTCGTCGCAGCCAGGCGTCGAAGTTTAGGATTGGCGTCTTGTTGGCCGCGTGCGGGTTGTCGTACCAAAGGGAAAAGCGATTGATCAGGTAGCTGAGGTAGGAGTCAGCATTTTCCCACCAGATCGGATCATGTTTCGAGAGCTCAAAATCGGCGTCTTCGGGAAAGAGATTGGACCATCCCACAGCACCAAAATGCTCTCCTAAAGCGGCAGCAACGCTATGTCTCGCATGACGCCCAGGAGACGGCAGGCGTGTCACGTATTTGCGATAGACGGTCTCCCATGAGGAGACCGCTTCCGAGATTTCCTGGGGTTGAACGGATTCAACGCCGGAGCGCTCGACGACCCGGCGAATATCCTGCAAAGCTTGGGTCAGGGCAGATGCCGCTTCACGCTGAACTGCCCTCTGGTCTGCTCGGTTTTCGCGGAGCAGGGTCAATCGGTGAATCAAAACTACGGATATAAGAAGTCCGGTTACTGAAACGCCAGCTGCAATAACTGGACCTGAAAGCAGCTCGCTCAAATCTCCCCGTCCGTATGCAAATTTTTCGTAAAGCATACCGATAAGCATGACCTAGCTGCCCTAAGCATCACCCATCCGGCGCACGTGCGTTTGCGCGATGCCTTGGTCGCAGTGCAGGCAGAACTCCGACGGCGAGGCCCGGCGGAATGAACGGGCCGATTCTCACGGGCGGTAGCCGGACTGGTCCGCTGATGCCGCAGGAACGGCGTGCACACGACTGATAGTGACTACATCGAGTGCCTCCATGTCCGGAGCCGCCCAGACCAGCGCTCGATCCTTCGTGCCGAAATGGCGGGGCTCCCGTACCACGAATGAACAACTTCCTTACCCCCGCTGTGGAAGGATCTACGCATGCTTCGGAATAGGGCGCTACCCCAGACAATTCAGATCTACCTGCCGCAGGGTGACCCTGCCGGCATCCGCATGGCTGAGATCACCACGCGAACGGTGCGCGTATTTGAGGTGCCGCGCCCTTTGCTCCGCGATTTCCGCGAAATGCGTGAATCCAAGCAGGTGGGCGTCTACTTTCTGTTCGGATCATCGCCCTCGGGCAGGCCGTCCTGCTACATAGGCCAGAGCGGAAACATCGGCGACAGGCTAAAGCAGCACTCGGACAAGAAGGACTTTTGGGACCACGCTCTGGTCGCAGTGTCTCTCACCAATGCCTGGACGAATACACACACGGGATACATGGAATGGCAAGCCATAAGAAGGGCCACGGAAGCCGGGCGCTACGAACTGCACAATGCCAATGACGCCTCAAACCCGCATACGCCGGCGCCTCTCGAATCGGACTGCCGCGAGTATCTGGAGACTATCTCCGTTCTCCTAACAACCCTCGGCTACCCAATTCTTGAGCCTGTCCGGGAGATCCGGTTGGCCGGCCCCAGCGACGGCGGCAACGATGCGGCCGAGATGCTGCTCTTCCGAGAAGGCGGGACTGAAGCCCGGGCACGGCCAACGACGGAAGGTCTTCTTGTTCTCGCTGGGTCGGCGGGCAAGGCTGTGGCTCGCCCCTCGCTGCCGGCCTCACTCCTGCGCCGGCGCCTTGACCTAGTTGAGCAGGGCGTTGTCGATATTCGCGGTGATGATTACGTCTTCGTTAAGGACCAGCTGTTTAGCAGTCCTAGCACCGCTGGCGCGGTGGTTTTAGGCGGCAGCATCAACGGAAGGATTACCTGGAAGACCGCGAAGGGCCGGACCTTCCAGCAGCTCGAGGATGAGGCACTGAATGACGATTCACCGGAATCAGCCTAGTGTCGCCTGATCTGTTGCAACGGGTCCAAAGGCTGTGCGGCCGGCTACCGCCCGGATTAACGTCATCGTGCCACATGTTTACTCTCGCCCCCGGACGCAGCAAGAGACTGGCCGACCGCAACGGCTGACCAGTCTCTCGGGGACTGCTAGGCCAACGGGCTGGTGAATAGCCTTGACGGTGGTGTTGTGCGGTGCAATTTATCTAAACCTGGGTGGGTTGAATCCGTCAATTTCTGGGTGCTCTGCCTGGGAAAAATACTCGCCATCGCGGCGCTCGGGTCTTTCACGAGATCCTTGCCGAGAACAGGAGAGACCGAGATCAAGTGAACCTGCCCCTGGGTCTCGGTACCGAGGGAGAAGGTCTGACCCCTAAGACGGATAGGATGCTTGGCAGGCGGATCGCGATTCCATGAACTGCTCGACTCAATCAACGCCGCGGCCTCGTTGGCTGCTGCCTTCCGCGCGACTCGAAGCGACTGGCGCGTGTCTCCTCAGGAGCATGTCTCGCACGGTCCACCTTGCGGGGCTTGCATCATCGCCCGACGAGCCGCGGAGACAGACTATTTAGGGCGAGATCAACGCCCGCAGATACGATCTCTCGGTATCCGTAAATTTCGGGAGATTGAGAATGAAAGGAAGACGGTGAGCAACGAACTGAGATCACTCCTCGCGCGGGTGGAGGACAACGACCCCGACACCGCCAAGGAACTCCGCCGGCACATCGATGTGCTACAGAATCGGCGGCAGTTCGGTCTCACCTTCGAACGGCACACTCCCGAGTCCGTTGCGCTCACAGGCCGACCAATCTCTATCGGAGACAAGGTTCGTTTCCTGCCGCCCCGCGGCGGGACAGAGGCCGGGTCGCACGCGACCTGGATCGTCACCGACATCTCCGGACCGAAGAGTAGCCGAGCCGCCAGCCTCATCGACCCCAGGACCAAAGATGAGGCTTCTCGTGCCATCGAGGACCTCGTGTTCGTTGCTGACTTCCGCGACCCGATCTACCCGGGCCTGACACCCTTCGGCGAGCCAGTCCTGCGCGGCGGTGACCAGCCGTTCCACACAGTCATCAACGCCGAGAATTACCACGCGCTCGAAGCAATGTTGTTTACGTACCAGGGCAAGGTTGACTGCATATACATTGATCCGCCATACAACACTGGTGGCAAGTCGTCTTGGCTCTACAACGACGACTACGTCGATGGCGACGACGCCTACAAACATTCGAAGTGGCTTGCGTTCATGGAGCGCAGGTTGAAGTTGGCCAAGCGGTTGCTGGCTGATACGGGCGTTCTGTTTGTCAGCATCGACGATGCTGAGACTCATCGACTACGGATGCTCTTGGACCAGGTGTTCGGGGAGGAAAACTTCGTCGATACGCTTGCTGTCGAAATGTCGACGACATCGGGACCTAAGACGGTTAACGCCCAGCAAGGGACGATCGTAAAGAACGTCGAGTACGTCCACATTTACAGGAGATCTGCGGCCTTTGACCGAGTCAAGCACACTCCGCTTCTGGATGGGATTGATGCATACGACACGCACTACTCGCTGTGGCTGAACGAGGACGGCACGATCGGGTCACTCGCCCAACAGATGATGGCCGACGACGTGGTCCGAGGCGAAATCGAAAAGTACGACCTGGTCGCGCGAGGCAGGTTCAGCATGAATACGATGGACAAGCTCCTGGCTGTCTCTGAGCCGGCAAGACTGTTTATTGTCGGCAACTTGTCGAGAATTGCATCGGCCGATCGTCCACCTGTTTCGGCAGAAGGACAAACGACGCCAGTGGGGCATTGGGTTGAGTTCAAAACCGATCATCGAACTTACCTCCTTACCACGCTTGCCACGGGGACTCTTCGATCATTGATGCCCTTGTCGATGAATTACCGGATGTCCGACGACTACAAGCCCCGGTTCGGTCGAACGGTGATCCGAGGCGACCTGTGGAAGGGCTTCCATCAGGACATGGGGAATGTCGCCAAGGAAGGCGGCGTCGCGTTCTCGAACGGAAAGAAGCCCGTTCGTCTCATAAAACAGCTGATCCGATGGGCGAATAACTCTCCGGATGCGCTGATCGTTGACTTCTTCGGCGGTTCAGGCACCACGGCCCATGCTGTGATGGCGATGAACGCCGAGGACGAGGGGCGTCGTCGTGCCGTCCTCGTCACGAACAACGAAGTCAATCACGAGTCCGCGAAAAAGCTGCGGAAAAAGGGTCTTCGACCGGGGGACTCCGACTGGGAAGCTGTCGGGGTCTGCGAAGCAGTCACGACGCCGCGCCTGATAAACGCGGCGACAGCGATGGATGCCAACATGGAGTTCCTTCGACTGACCTATGAGAACCCCGCCCTAGTTGAGCTCGACTTGGCATTCGAGCGGATCGCTCCGCTTCTCTGGATGCGGGCGGGTTCCGATGGTCGTCGCATCGCCGAGAAGACAGACACCTACGAAGTGGCGGAGGCCTACGCCGTGCTGTTCAGCGTGGACGCCTCGAAGCCATTTCTGACGGCCGTGGAGAAGGCCGAGGGTCTTCGGGTCGTATATGTCGTCACGGACGACGAGACCCAGTACCAGGCCGTTGCCGGTCAGCTGCCCGAGGGGGTGGAATCGGTGCGGCTCTACGAGAGCTACTTGCATACATTCCAAATCAATACGGGAAGGGCCTGATCGATGCGCTTCACGCTGAAGGACTACCAGACTGAGGCAGCCGCGAAGATCCTCACCACGCTCGGCTACGCCCGTGAGGACTGGCACAAACGGGAGCGACGGACGGCGTTCGCTCTGTCGTCGACGACGGGCTCGGGCAAGACAGTGATCGCGGCCTCGGTCATTGAGGCTCTGCTGCATGGCAGCGACGAGTTCGATGTCGAGGCTGATCCGTCGGCGGTCGTGCTGTGGGTCTCCAAGGACCCTTCTCTCAACGCACAGACGAAGAGTCGTTTCATCGAGTGCGCCGACCGCATTCCGGTTGGGGACCTGGTGCTCCTCGATAAGACTTATGCCGAGGAATCGTTGCAGACCGGGGCCGTGTACTTCATCAACCCGGACAAACTGGGCAAGAACGCCGACTTCGTCAAGCACACCGATGACAGGCACGTCACCTTCTGGGAGATCCTCACCAACACGATCCAGGACGAGGAAAAAACCCTCTACATGGTCCTCGACGAAGCACACGAGGGCATGAAGGATCAATCGAGTGGCGATCAGACGATCGTCCAGAAGATCATCAACGGCAACGGCGTCAATCCGGCAGTTCCTGTCGTCTGGGGCATTTCGGCCACCGTCAAACGTTTCGATCAGGCCATGGAAAGGGCCGACGCTTTCACGAAAGAAAAGAATGTCGTCATCGACCCGAAAGACGTGCAGAACTCGGGGCTGCTGAAAAACGCTCTCACTCTCGATATACCCGACGAGGACGGCGATTTCTCGACCACGATGGTCCGGGAGGCCACGCTCGACTTTGTCGAGGTGTGCGAGCGTTGGGACGCTTACTGCGACGAACAGGGCATCGACCCCGTCGTGCCGCTCATGGTCGCCCAGATCCCGAACAAGATGGCGGGTGAGAAGGACACCGAGAAGGGGCGCAGGGAAGAGGACGAGCTTATCCGCCTTGTCCTGGAAACCATCCGGAAGCACTGGCCGGACATGCCGACCGACTCCGTCGCACACGTCCTCGGCGACCGGGCGACCATCGAAATCGGTGCCTACGAAATCCCGAAGGTCGCGCCGCAAGACGTCCAACACACCCACGGGATCCGCGTCCTGCTGGCCAAAGACGCCGTCTCGACCGGTTGGGACTGCCCGCGGGCGGAGGTCCTCGTGTCCCTTCGTCCGGCAAGGGAGGACACCTATGTCACCCAGCTGCTCGGGCGCATGGTGCGAACGCCCTTGGCCCAAGAGACCAGTGTCGAACGCCTCAACGCCGCCTCGTGCTATCTTCCACATTTCGACAAGGAAACAGCGAAACGCGTCGCCGAGGAGATCATGGGCATGCGCGAGCCCCGCTCGGGCGAGCGCGGCGCAGCAGTCAACAAAGTGATGTTGAAGCCGATCACGCTGCAGCGCAACCAGGACGTGCATCATGAGGTGTTCCAACTTATCCAGGGGATACCTTCATTCGCGAAGCCCGCTGCAGCACCGCGGCCCGTGAAACGCATCCTCAAGGCCGCGCAGGCACTCGCCCAGGATGAACTGATTCCGGATGCGGACAAGATCGCGCACGAGGCGATGTTCGACGTGCTGGACATTATCACCGAAGCCAACAAAGTCGCCCTGGCGGCACAGGCGAAGAAGATCGTGAGCGCCGACGTCAGGCGGATCCTGGTCGAGCGCGGCGAGGATGAAGCAACGGACTCGACGGATACCCGGGACGCCGATGCTGCCACGGTCGATGACGCTCTTCGCCACCTCCGCCGGCTCATCACGGCGTCGGCCGTCAACCGATACCTGTCACGTAACATGCAAGCGGCCATTAACGAGGCATACAAAGAGGCCGAGGATCCGGCGGCCGTCGATATCACCGCCATCCGTGCGCGCGTCGCCGCCCTGGCCTTCATCGACACGGAGGTGCAGAAGCCCGTGGAGGACGCAGCCGATTCCCTCACGCAGTTCTGGCTGACGACCAAGGCCAAGGATATTGCAAGCCTGCCCGACTCGCGCAGACCGACATACGAGGCGATCCAGGACATGGCCCGGGAGCCGGAGCAGGTCGCAATTGAGATCAAGACCGATGAGCGCGTCGATTCGGTCGACACGGACCTCAAGCCCTTGCCGACGGAAAAGAAGCACCTGCTCGCTACAGCCAACGGCGACTACCCCCTTGAGCTGAAGATGGCGAAGAACCGCTGGGAGCGGGCCACGATTCAGCACGAGAGAGAACTGGGCACCCTCGAGGGCTGGTACCGGAACCCGTCAGCGGCCGGGAAGAACTCGCTGCGGATCGCTCACAAATCCGGGAACGCATGGAAATCGGTGCAGCCGGACTTCGTGTTCGCACACAGCAAGGACGGTGAGCTTCTACCCTCGCTCGTCGACCCGCACGGTGCGCACTTGGGGGACTCAGCACCGAAGCTAAAGGCGCTGGCCGAATACGCCGACGAGCACGGCGACAAATTCGACCGGATCATCGCCGTCGGTATCGAGAAGGACAACGTTCTCTATGGACTCGACTTGAAGAGCTCGAAGATTCGTCGCGCTGTCTATGAGTCGGCTGCGGATAGCGACTCGATTAGGCGTCTGTACGGGGCGTACGGGACGAAGTACGCAACCGTCCCGGCGGACTTCTGACCGTCGCGCCCAAGTGGGAGCACGATCAGGACGTCTAGGAATCGGCCGAAGGGCGTTCGGGTCGAGTACGCAGCCGTGGTGGCCGTCGAGCACTCGGTAGTCGCCATTCCAGGGCCTGCCCAGAGCTCCAAAGCCTCGATTTTTCATGATGCTCGTTGATGTCCGCTGATTTGTGGCCGCGGATGATGGGTGTTTTCCGTTTTCGATGAACCCGGGCGGGATAACCTCAGACTTCATCCCAGCGGACTTCATCGCCCCTCCCAGGGCCATCGGTGGCTGGGACGGACTAAGCACCGACGCCCAAGGCAAGCCGATCATCTCCGGGCCGTCCGATCACGTCGGCGGACACTTCGTCCCGCACCTCACGGAATGCGTTGTCGAAGAAATCGTCAGCGTCATTCCCGGAGCAGCAGATATCTGCAGCAAGCTCGGGATTCCTTCACCGGCGAAGTAGTCCCCAGATGTTGACGACAGCCTATGATGCCACCGTGACTCGTTCGATCGCTAACGGCGTTCCAGTTCCTAGGAAGTGGAACGCCGTGAGGAGGTCATTCAAAAAATTGCGCCACGCCACGAAAATTCGTTCCACAACTATGTTCCCGTCGGCGTCCCGCGCCGAGCGTGCAGGATAAGTATCGGTACAGTGGTTCCATGGATATTGGGTACGCACGCGTCTCGACCGCGAAACAGGACCTCGACCGGCAGATTGATGCACTGCGCGGCGAGGGCATCCCCGCCAAACATATCTACGTAGACAAAAAATCCGGATCCACGACAAACCGGCCCGGACTGCATGAAGCCCTCGACCAGGCCCGCGAAGGAGACGTGATCGTCGTGCACACCCTGGACCGGCTGGGCCGCACCGTTCGGGACACCCTGAATCTCATCCACGACCTAGCGGGCCGCGGCGTCGGAGTCCGGAACCTGGCTGACCCGATCCGGGTTGATTCCGCCAACCCAGAGGATCCCATGTCGCAGCTGGCGGTTGTAATGCTTGCGCTCTTCGGCCAAATGGAACGAACCTACGCGATCGAACGCGCAGCCCACGCGCGCGCCGTCGCTGTTACTAAAGGTAAAAGGATCGGCCGGCCCAGCGTGATCGATCCAGCGAAACTCGCCTACGCCGCACACCTTCGCGACCAGGAAAATCAGTCCATCTCCGAGATCGTCGAAGCCACCGGTATCACCCGCTCCAGCCTCTACCGCTACCTGCCGCCCCGTCCACCGGAAACGCTGACCGCGGAGACCCAGCCGAGCGCCTAATAATCCCGGAGGTCGGTGGCGTTTCGTGCAGGTGACTTCGGACAGAATGGCGGTTGGTGCACACGACTTCCGACAAAACGACGGTTGGTGCAGACGACTGCGAACGCCGCCGTGTCAGGAGTCTTCTGCACTCACCCCGTACTTCCGCGGGATCCAGTGCAGACGACGTCTGAAACTGACAAGTGTCCCACCGAAGGTGTCCCGGTTCCAAGGATGTGGAACTGCCACGTACAGCGAGGTTCCAAGCAGGGCCAGGTCACCACTGAGGCTTCGAGACAAAGAGTTGGCTGCATACTAAGGAATGGGCTCCTGAGCAATGAACCGGTGTCCAGAAAACTGACACCAGATGTCGCGCCGCCGGACGGGTAGGTCTGTGACCTCGGCCTTACTGTCGTACCCGCCTGTCAAGATGGTTGGGTGCTTCGGAAACTCGCCAAGGAAATGGCTCTCACAGTCTCATTCAATATGCAGCTCGCGAAACTCCAGCTCAATGGCTACGGCCGGCGGCGGTTCCGGGCAGGATTCGACTCCGGATACAGCGTCGGGCACGATCATGGTGTTCGAGGATTGACGAAGCCGGCAAGGTCCGGCCTCCCCGATCATCCTCAGACAGAGGTCGACGGCGTTGAAGTCGACCATCTAATGGCGCCCCTGCTTCGAGCGCTGTGGGATTTAGGCCTAGAGACGCAGTTTTCATGCCAAGGAGACCCTGAGCACTACACCGCCCATGAACCGTTGCTTAACTTCAACCGCGCTCAGATCGTGTTTGCGGATTTCGACCAGGCCTGCAAATTTGTGCGGAAAACCATGGAGCTTCTAGACGGTGCCGCCTTCAGCGAGGGCGGAATAGACATCACGACGATGGATCCGACGGACGATACCTCTTTTCGGGCAAGCGTCTGGTTTCCGCCGGAGCTTCTGGCGACCATCACGCGGCTCTGGGTGGAATTCGAAACCACAGTTCCACCGGCGGCGGGGCAACTGCCGCAAGACGAAACGGCTCTCCAAGGATAGTGCGCATGCCTTGCAGGTATCCGTGTACCGTTACCTGAGCATGGAGCGGGCAACAGCCGGAATGACTCTGTTCGGGCGGCGAGGACAAGGGGACCATGACGCCTACGAGAATTGCCATCGATAGGGCAACCATTGAACCTTGGGTAGCAGTGGGTCAATCAGCGCGGTTGATGACCGACATCCTTTCGCAGGTAGGGGAGCCGCTGAAGGGCTCCAACTTCGAGACCATCAACGACCACTATCCTCCAGAGCGTTCGTCTGATTGGTGTCGCGAATTCCTGGCTGCAGGGCTTGAGCACATGGTGCTTTGGGCGGATCACGTAGCTCCTCTTCGGTTTCATGAGGAGGCTGTCGTGACGCACACGTTCCGGCCGGTGCAAACTTTGTCTCGTGCTGCCATCGAATCTGCCGCACAGGCGGTATGGGTGATGGATGGCGGTTCCGCGCGAGAATGCGCCCGACGCCACATCTGCCTTTTACTTGAGGATCTTGATGAGCAGCGTAAAGCCGCGACGGGAGACGAACGCAAAGGCCGCCTGAAGCGGGCTCGTCAGATCGTTCTGGATCGTCTTAGCCCGTATGTCGAAGAGAACGACTTTGGTCAGTTCCCGGGATACATGTATGTCGTGAAAAAGGCCGCTGCCACGTTAGCCGTCAAGGGATCGGCAGACGCCGACTTGGTGGATCCAGCGGTTGTTGAACGCCTGTGGCGAGCCTCGGCTGGGTCGGCCCACGGCAAGCGTTGGCCCTCATTGGAGCTTCAGATCGTGGATCCTGGAAGAGAGATTTCCCCAGGTCAATTCGAAGCTCACAGAGCTCCTGATCCGGTTGCTATTACAAAGATCCTCGATCTCGCGAATTCAATTCTTACCTACGGGGTCCTCCGCTTCGCTGACTTCTCAGGCTATGAACCTCAGCTACCGGTGATGATGGGTGAGGCCCAGAAGAGGCTTTCGGACCGCATTCCCAAGCGAACCGATTTGTAGTCTTGTGGTTCCCTATTCACGGCGACAGCTGACGTGGGAAAGAGAGAAGGCTGCCCCTGAGGCTCGCAGTCCTGCCGGACAGGCTTCAGCCGGGTCCCATCAAGGCAGTCTCAGTTCTAAGGAACTGGAACTCTATGGCCATTACGGATTGAAGCATACGCTTATCGACGCCCAGTTCAGTCTGGACCAAGGAGACGCGGGCGGTTACTGGGCCGTTAGTCTTGCTAAATGAGGTCGGACGAAATGCGGCGCATGATGTTGACCAGCTGGATCACGCTATCGGCGGCGATGCCGGCATCCCTTCTGGAACCGGTCCCTCGATGTTTAACCGCCTGGGCAAACTCAATGGTGGCTCTAGCAAGTTTGCGGAGCTCGGCGTTAGTCGCACCCTCAAGCTCCACCTCGACGTAGCGATCGAGCCTTTGCTTTGTGTTGCTGACCGGTGGCTCGGCTTCACCGTTGCGGAGGTGTCTGTTCGAGTCGTAGACGGTCGCGCTCAGGGATTCGAGAACAATGACGCAGTCATTGCCGACGTTGCGGAAGTCTTGCTCGGAGCGGGCTTGGCTGAAGTGTCGGCGCAGTTCGGCTAGTTCTTCATCGACTCGGGGCCACCCGGTCGTTCCTCGGGGAGAGATTGGGTTACTGAGCGTTGACTCAATCTTTGAGAGTTCCAGCTCGACCAAGCGTTCGTGGATGTCGTCAAACAGGCGGCTCAGGATGTCCCGTCGGGCTTGGTAGCTGTTTGCGGCTCCCTCCCTGATCCAGAATTGACGGAATGTCCGGAAATCTCTGAACGGCGGAGCAAACTCAATTCGGAGGCGCTTTAAAACCTGTCGCAGCGCGAGCAATGCCCGGGCGGAATCGTCATCATCCATTCGCTCGTCAGCGTAGGGATTGCCACCGGTTCCGAATGTCTCGAACTCATCATGCACAAGACGAGCCAGGGCAACCGCTGCGTCGACGTCCGTTATCCGATCCAGGGACCCTGTCAGGACACCTTCGATCATTTCCCGGTTCAGGTTCCGGGATCCCTCCAAAGAGTTGTCAATCCAAAATTCATCTGCGCGCATTGAATCAGACTATTTCGCTTGGAACTAACCCGGCGTTTGCTATCGCACAGTCAGGGCCCGTGTTGTAGCCGGTCATGTGCGATGAGGTCTGGTGGAACGGGAATGAATGTCAAGGCCCTCCTGCAGATCGCGTTTCCGCAGGCGCTCAACACCTTCCCAAGGAGCTGCTACCCGGCCGAGAAACTCATCCCGCACAAATTGCTGATAGCCGCCTTCCTCAAGGTGACCGTAGTGAACTTCCCAGCTGTCCCCGCGAGAGGGCGATAGCTGCCCGAACGGTAAGCCGGTACTCCTCCAGACGACCGTAAGTGCCGGATCGTAGAGGCTCTCATGGGTAGTGATCTTCCCGTAATTCACCTGTCCGGGCACTCCACTGGGTCTACCCTTCGGCGGGCCGGCTTCAGCTTGGTTCTTTGCCCTATCTCGTTCCCTTTGATCCAACAACCGGTCGAGATGATCCTGGCTCACAAGCACCAAACCGAACAGACTAACGCCTGCTCTTAGTAACTTGCCGAAAGGTATCCAGACCTTGAGACGCCACCTATGGGAAAAGAGGGAGAGCAAAATGGCAACCGCAGTCACTCCGGCAATCCAAACCGCAGACCCGAGAAGGGCAAACTCCATCTGCTGCTGCCAAGTCAGTGACTTCCACCATCCGTCGTCGGCGAACAGATGACTCTGCTCAATTAGAGGGGTCACAGAGCCGAGCGGAATCAGTAGGGGGAGGCAAAGCGCCCAAAAGAAGCGTTTGACGTGGGGTTTGAGCGCAAGCTCGTCTTGGTGTCCATCAGATTGCACCGTCAAAGCTTATAGGCGGCGAGGCAGGGTAGTGGCGGGCAACCGGAGCATCCTGAAAATCAGTGAGCCTCCCGCACTGCGTTCCCGACGGAGCCCTTTGGCAGACGGTGCCAGCTCGCCAAAAGGAGCCGAAGTGACGTGCTGAAATTGATCATGGACCGCAACACCTTAGAGCGAATGGGTTTCCGAGAATTTCAAACCATGCTGGCTATGGACCCTATGGCCCCGCCGCTGAGTTACGGGGCATACGTTGTCCTTCGCCCTTCTTCGGACGAGCCCCGGTTTCTAACAGAGAGTCGAGGGGGTCGCTTTAAGGGGCAGGACCGAACCGTGCGCCCTGCTGACGCTCTCAGGCGAAGCTGGGTGCCGCATACGCCTGTCCTCTATATCGGAGGTGCCGGCATGAGGGCCGGTCAGAGCACGCATCTGCTTGGCCGCATAGATTCGTATCGGCAATACGGTCTTGGCCTCCCGAAGTCCCACGCCGGCGGATGTCGGGTCTGGCAACTGGCCGATTGTGAGGAACTCCTGATTACGTGGAAGGAGACCCCTGGAGTCCCAGGCTTAGTCTTGGAACAAGGTTTGAGGAAGCTATTTGCCGACGACCACGACGGAGCAAGACCCTTCGCAAACGGACCTTTAAAAAGAAGGTAGCGCCGGTAACTAGTCGTTGCTGCCGCCCCATGTTTCTCGAAAGACGGTGACACGCGGTGAATGTAATTCCGGGTGTTCCGCTTCCAAGGAACTGGGACGTTTTTGGCCGTGATCCAAAATTGTGAAGGGACCGCGCGGATGAATGGCGAATCTGTGTCATCAGGGCGGGGTAGTCTGACGCCAGTCGAGATTTGCAGCGGGGGTCACTTGTGTCAGGTGCAGAATGGGAGTTCGCTTCCTCGTCCTATGAGCCAGAAACGGAGACTGAGTATGCACAGGCCAGAATGCCTGGTCGCCTATACACCTCCAAAACGTTCGCCAACCGCAACTCAAACTCATCTGACTACGGTGAACCGAGCCGCTTTGTTTACCAAGTGTTCGACGACGATGGCACGGCCTCGTCATTGCAACGAGAAGGTGAAGAGTGGGCAGTCACCCCGATTGCTGGCACCCGCTCACAGATCAAGGTTCTGATCTCGAGAGAAAAGGGATCCATCGTGGATCTCTGGATCCAACGTGTGCCGGTCGTAGGCTCTGGATCGGTAGTCAAAGAAGTCCTGCGAGTCCGGCGTGAGGATGCCATTCGATTGGCGGAGTTCTTTCGCCGTCTCATGCTCATTGAGCCCAACGGCGCCGGGACTGCTACAAAACTCGACGAAGAAACTCTCTCCACGCTGCTGAACAACCCCGAATCGGCCAGCCGGGTGTACGAGTCGCAGGCGCCAGCGGTTCGCGCCCTAATCGCCGACGATGCCCAGGCGCAGGATGTCGTTGCTCTTGCTGGCAGACGGGCCGCCCTTGAGCGGTTTCGAAGAATGCTTGAAGACGATGCCTTCTTCGACTCGCAGATTGAAGAGAACAAGGGAATGGAATCGGTTTGGCAGAAATTCTTCGAGACCAACCCTTGGGTCTTGGGCGTCGGTCTCGGTACACAGCTGTTCACATCGTGGTCAGAAGAGAAGCTTGAGCAGATCGTGAGAGGGCACTCAATCGCGGGTGATGGCAAGCGTGCGGACGCGGTGCTACGAACAAGCGGACTTGTTCAATCAATGGTGTTCGCGGAGATCAAGCACCACCGGACGCGTCTATTGAAGGACGAATATCGTCCGAGCGTTTGGTCTATGTCGAAGGAACTTGCTGGCGGTATCAGCCAGGCCCAGGTGACAGTCCACCAGGCTGTCGCAAACGTGGGAGAACGAGTGGCTCGGCGTGGTGACGATGGCTTCGAAACTGCCGACTTGACCTACTTAATCCGCCCACGTTCCTTCTTAATTATCGGAAAACTTTCCGAGTTCAAGAACGAACAGGGACAACACCACCCTGAAAAAATTCGTTCATTTGAATTAGCGCGGCGCCACCTTCAAGAACCCGAAGTCGTGACTTTTGATGAGCTTCTAGCAAGGGCGGAATGGATAGTGAGTAACTCTGCCTGAACTAGATCTTCGTCTCAGACGAGCCGCGGCGCAGGGCGTGTCCCACCAAAGGTGTCGCGGTTCCAAGGTAGTGGGACACATTTGTCCGATCATCCGTTGAGCCTTTCCAGCAGCGGTTCGCAACAGAAATGTCAGTTCGTCGGCTCATACTGTCCGCATGATCGAAATACGTCCGCTCTTCCCGCGCGGCTGGGAGCCCTCTGAGCCCCTCGTCGCGTACAACAACGCAGACGGGCAGGTTGTCGCCGCGGAGGCGATGAGCCGCGGGAACGGCTCGTACTACGACCTCTACGGGTACCAGGGCTCCAAGGACATCGTGTGCATCGACTGCAAGTAGGTCGGCCGCAATGTTCCGCTCCATCGCTCTGCGGAAGAGTGCTGTGACGGTTGGTTGGAGCTGCCCGCCGGGGAGGAACTGGAAGCCCGGGCAGAAGGTCCCGTCGTCGATGACCCGGACGAGCTGGCGCATGACCGGTTCGGGGTCGTCCATGAGCTCGGAGAGCCGGCGGCGCATCTGCGGGAGGTCCGGCAGTGTGAACTCGGTCCGGATCCCGGCCCAGGTCTGATCGCTGATGGTTTGAGGAGTCACTATTGCCTAGTCGCTGATGTTTTCCAGCAGCCACTGGGTGGAGAGCGGGTCCCGGCGGAGCGTAACGGTCCGAAGATCCGAGGTGGTGCCGGAGCGGACCTGGACCCGCCAGAATTCGATGCTGACCAGGTCGCCGCTGCCGACGGCGGCTGTGCGGCGGGTGTCCCACCACGCGTCCCGTCCGTACCAGTGCTGGGAATCGGTGTCGGGATCGACAAGCCAAATTTGCCCGTCGTGGCGGATGGCGAGGGGTTTGCCCGAAGTGTTGGTCCGGACCTGCAGGTCGTGGGTCTTGGGGGCGGTGTCGGTGATGGTGCTCATGGGGTGGTGGTTCTTTCGTGGTTCTTTCGTGGTTCTGTCGTGCAGGTGGTTTAGGCGGCTTTGACGAGGGGGAGTTCGTCCCAGTGGGTGGTGTAGCGGGGGGAGAGCATGTCCCGTTTCATGGTCCAGTCCGGCCCGCCGCGGATGCCGCCGTGGCCCAGGCCGATGGAGCCCCGCCCGTACCGGCGGGTGATGTCTTCGAGGAGGGTTCCGATGTGGCGTTCCTCGTGCGGGTTTTCGAACAGGGACAGGGGTGCCTGGTTGCCGGTGGGCCGGAGGTCGGTGACGATGATGCCGGCCCTGGCGTACCGGATGCCCTCCACAATGCGGGGCAGCAGGGCGTGGGCTGCTTTGGTGAGGATCACCGGGTCTGCGGTGGGCATGGGCAAGGCCACGCTGACGGTGGGGTAGGAGGTGTCGTTGGGGTTGGAGTGTGAGGTGCCGGCGAAGGCGGTGAGGACTTTGGCCTGGAGGCCGTGTTTGGCCAGCCGCGCGGAGGCCTGCTGGCCGTAGACGCTCATGACTTGCTTGATCCCGGCTGTGGTGGTGATGGGGGTGGCGAAGGAGCGGGAGAAGATGAGCTGGTCCCGGCCGATCCGTTCTTCCTCCATCGGGATGCAGGGGGTGCCCTGCAGTTCCAGGACGGTGCGCATCATGACGACGGAGAAGCGGTCCCGGATCATGACCGGATCGGCCCGGGACAGGTCAAGGATTGAATGGATCCCGAGGGCGTTGAGGCGTTTGGTCAGCCGCGTGGCGACACCCCAGATCTCGATGACCGACAGGCGCCGCATCAGACCTTCCCTGTCCGTAGCGGGCACGGAGTCCCAGTGGCAGACCCCGCCGAAGGCAGGGTTGTTCTTGGCCCACTTGTTGGCCAGTTTCGCCAGGGTTTTCGTGGGTGCGATGCCGACGCAGACCGGCACCCCGACGTTGCGCCTGACGGTCGCCTTGATCGTCCGGCCCAGGGTCAGGAGGTCGTCGGGGGTGCCTTTTACGCCGAGGAAGGCCTCGTCGATGCTGTAGACCTCGAGCCAGGCCGAGTACCGGCCGAGGAGCTCCATTACGCGGGCGCTGATGTCGCCGTAGAGCTCGTAGTTGCTCGAGAGGGCAACGAGTCCCCATTCCTTGGCCCGGGGTGCGATTTTGAACCACGGCTCACCCATGGCGATGCCGAGGGCTTTGGCTTCGGGGGAGCGGGTGACGGCGCAGCCGTCGTTGTTCGAGAGGACGATGACGGGTCGGCCCTCCAGGGTGGGGTTGAAGGCCCGTTCGGCCGAGGCGTAGAAGCAGTTCACGTCGATGTGCGCGATCTGTGGCAGCTGCCGCATGACCGCAGGTTTGGACACGGTCCGGGCCCTTAAAGGTGGTGCAGGCATCGGGTGGCAATGCCCCACACGACCAGCTCGGACAGGGACGGTACCCGGATGTCCGGGTACGCGGGGTTCTCTGCCTGCAGCACGACCCCGGCGGCCGTGATCCGGAACCGTTTGATGGTCAGTTCCCCGTCCAGGACCGCGACGACCACGGACCCGTCCACCGGCTCCAGGGCACGGTTGACGATCAATTCGTCACCATCGCTGATCCCGGCCCCGGTCATGGAGTCCCCGGACACCCGCACCACATAGGTGGAGGTGACGTCCTTGATCAGGTGCTCATTCAGGTCGATCCGCCCGTCAAAGTAGTCCTGCGCGGGCGAGGGATACCCGGCCGCGACAGCGACCGGAGAGATCAGCACCGACAACAACGACGCACCCGCATCTATCACGCGGGGACCAATAAGAACGCCCACAACACACCTTTTATTCGAATATATCTTCGAATAATCATAGCTCCTGGCCCCGACAAAAAAGTGCCGAACGCCGGGATCGGCCTCCGGCCGGGGGCCGGGTTGAACGCCAGTGGGGACAGCTTCGAGCTGTGCGGAGGGCTCCACCTGCCCCCAATGGGCACAACCCGGCAAGCGGCACGCTGTACGGAGGGAAAGTCGGGACGCGGGCCTTGGGCGGGGCATGAGGAAGCCTCCACGCGAATCAAGGACTCAAACGTGGAGGCTCCCGGTTCTCCAAGCTGGGGGGACTGGAGAACCAAAAGTAACTCTACTGGCCACCCTGCCGTCACGCCGCTGGGAAACGGGAGCTTCCCGTCACACCCTGGGGCGGCGGCCCCGAGTCCGCCCGGTCTGCCACCCGGGGACAGCGGCTTCCAGAAGCGCGGCCTTTTCAGGGTCGAGGTCGCCGCGACGGTGTTTGAACCGCTGGGTGTGGATCCACACCCCAAGGGTGTGCTCCCGTTCCGAGACGTAGTCGTGGTGGCGGGGCCAGTCGTTGTCCTCGGCGCGGAAGTCCACCAGCTGGGCGAGCCGGTCATGCCACCGAGCCTCATCCGCTGCCGCCCTGGGGTTCCCTTCCCACCGGGGGACCCGGGCGAGGCCGTCCCGGTATGCCGGGTCCAGCGTGCCGTCGGCTGCTTCGCGCCGGCGCTCCGAGAGCCACCGCGCCATCGACTGCTCATTTTTGTCCCCGGACCGTTCGCGGGGGAACCCGCCCTCGGCGGTGATCCAGGCGATGATCTCCTCCATGCGGGCAACGTCCGCGGGGGAGGGGCCGGCCGTGGTCGCGGCCGCGGCGTGGTGTGCTGGTTCGAGGCCCGGGTCCTGGCGGCGGGCGATGACCAGGTGGTAGCCGACGGTGGCCGGTTCGGCGCGCACCAGGTCGGCGATGCGTTGCCGACTCAGTCCGAGCCGGTACATCAACACCCATTCCGCGTCCGGAGCGCGCCGTAACCGCCTGTCCATGATGGAGCCCATCCTGCCACGCCCCCCGCCAGGCAGGCCGGCGACGTGGGCGGCCACCGCCGCAGCGCAGCCGGGAACCCGGCCGGGCCCCCGGAGCTCCCGGCGGAGCGGAGAGGGCCCGCCGGGCCGGGGAATTCGGCGCGGTATTGCCATCAAGTAGTAGGAGTAGTAGTTTTGTTACTACTACTACTACTACCGAGGTTGTCGCCGTGGCGTTGAGTGTGAAAGACCGTGTGTTTGCTGCTGCGGAGCAGATCAGTGCCGAGCGCCGGCCGACCGTCTCGACGGTGCGGGCCGCGGCGGGTGTGAGCAACGCCGACGCCACCCGATACCTGAAGGAATGGGTGGAGGAGAAACAGGCCGCGGGCGGCCAGGTCGCCGCGACGCCGGCAACAGTGCTGGAACAGGCCGCGCGCCTGGCCGGGGCATGCTGGGCCGAAGCGTCCACCGTGGCCAATGAGCGGCACGCCGCCGCGGAAGCGGTCTGGGCGCAGGAGAAGAAGGACCTGGGCCAGGAGATCTCCGAGCTCGTCGCCGACCTGGACAAGGTCACGGGCGAGAAAGACGCCGCCGTCACCGAACTCACCGCCCGGGTCAACGCACTGAAAACCCAAGCCGCAGAGATGACGGCGCAGCTAGAGCAGGCACGCGCCGCCGAACAGCAGGCCAGCGCCGCAGCCGCCGATGCAGCGGCGAGGGTGGCCGCGGCCGAGGCCCGGGCAGAGACCCTGCAAAAGGCCCACGACGCGCTCCTGCAGCGCATCGTGCCGGAAACCCCGGACAAGAACGACCGGGACCAAAAGAACCAATAGAGGAATCCCCCGGCGTTGAGCTGCGCGGGAGGGGCACGACCTGACTCCTTGAGTCGGGGACAGAAGGCCCGTCAGGGAACCGCTGACTCTCGTGACCTTCGTGCTGTCCCTGACCGCGCTGGCGAGCCTCGACTGGCCTCTTGTGGGGCCGTATCCGGGGCCCGGATCTGGCAGGACTCTTAGACCGCCGGCGCAGGCCGTGCCCGCCCCGCCGCTACCTTGGAGGCTGGGCTTCCGCGACCGGGAACTCCCGCAGCGTTGCCGCTACTGCTCTGACTGCTGCCGGGTCTTCTGTCCAGGGCCGGCCCGTGCGGGTGCAGGCATGGAAGTTTGTCAGTTCCGATGCCTCCTGGGCCGCCGCCAGCTCGGCCCACGCCTCTTCGAGGTCCATGAGCTGTTCGGCCGTCGGCGGCTCCCTCGTTTCCAGGGCGCCCGCCTCGGGCGTTGACTTACCGGTGCCGGCGGTTCTCGGGCGTTTCCCGAAAAGACTCCGTAACCCCATGTGCTGCCCCTTTTGATTGGAATGGCCGGCCAGGAGGTGCTGCTCGGGAGAGAAGCGCCTGCCACTGACGGGACCCGTCCACCCCTAGCAAGACCCTGATTTCCGCTTCGCTCCAACCAGGTTTTGGGCGTCCGCTGGCGCGGCCGGCTGTTGGGTCCAGTGCCTCCGTCGCAGCGCTCCGGTGACCCTGGCCCGCATCTCACGTCTGCGACGTTTTTGTGTTGCTGTCCTGCGGATTCTAGGCGTCCGCTCCAGCCCGTCCAGCCCCTCCTTCGTCGGGGCCTGCGGTGCAGGGAATGTCCCTCCGGCGCTCCTTCGTCGCTGATTTCCTTCAGGAATTTCCTCCCCCTTGCCAAGGTGGACAGGCCTCCGTCGGCCGCCGAGCAAGCGAGCTTGCCAGCAACAAAAAACAACTGTGAGTCTTTACGTGGTTGGTCTGGGACTAGCTGGCAGTGTTGATGCCGGTCGTTCTGCCTGGCGCGTGACTCGAAAAAACAATTGCCCCCAAGGAGGGTGCGTTTCCCCCGACTTGTCCGCGCTGGGTGGAGCGGCCGGCGTTGACCTGTCCCACGTCGGTGGCTTGATTAGAAGCTTGCCCAGCCCCTGGAGGTTGTGGCTCATCACAGTATTGCCTCGAAGTGACATCTCCCAGGTTCAATGCCGGTCGTGATGCGACCAGTCTTGCCCGTTCGAAAGGAAGGAAGTGGCCGCGTTGACTATCGTTGCGCAGACCCGCCCATTTGTAATTGGTGTGGACTGCCACGCCCGCACACACACCTACGCCATCATCGATGCCAGTACCAAGCGACAGATCGCGTGCGAGCAGTTCCCGACCACCGCGGCAGGGATTTCCCGCGCACTTACCTGGGCTGGCCGACGGACAGACGGCGATATGGGCTGTCTATGGGCCGTTGAGGGTATCGGCTCTTACGGGGCACGCCTGGCCAGGGCAGTAACGGACGCCGGCTACGACGTCGCCGAAGCACCACGAATGAACGCCCGACGTCGCCGGGGGATCGGCAAATCCGACCCCCTGGACGCCGCCGCCATCGGAACCGCAGTCCTGGCCATAGAGGAGTCCCAGCTTCGAGCCCCGCGCCGGGACGAAGGAACCCGTGCCGGACTCAGGATCCTGAGCGCAGCCCGGGATCAGTTGACCCGGGACCGAACAATGAACGTCAATGCACTCATCGCCTTACTCCGGGCACACGATCTGGGAATCGACGCTCGTAAACCTCTGGTTCCCGCCCAGATCACCACAATCACCAGATGGCGGGAACGACAGGAGCCGATCGAACTATCGATCGCGCGCGAGGAAGCAATCCGGTTGGCGCGCCGCGTTCTCGAAGTGACCACTCAGCTGACTGCGAACCACAAGCGCATGACAGAGCTGATTCAGCAAAGCCCCGCTGCGCCGCTGTTGGAGATGGTGGGCGCCGGGGCTGTCACCGTCGCTGCTGTCCTGACAGCCTGGTCGCATCCAGGAAGGGTTCGCAGCGAAGCTGCCTTCGCCTCACTGGCAGGGGTGAATCCCTTGCCAGCCTCAAGCGGTAACACTATCCGGCACAGGCTCAACCGGGGCGGTGATAGGCGCCTCAACCGAGCCTTGCACACCATCACGATGACCCGGATGGTCCACGACCCCGGAACACGGGACTACGTCACCAAACGCACCGAAGAAGGCCGCAGCTACCGTGAAATCCGCAGGTCCCTCAAGCGTTACATCGCCCGAACGCTCTACCGCCAGCTCAATACCCTTTACGCCACCGTGGAACCCGCTCGATCCTCCACGTTGCCGGGGCAGACCCTTGCGCAATAGGGGGCACCGGTTGAGCATGCCGGACTTCGGCTTGATTTATGGTTCAGGTGGTGTTCGGTGGAGGAACCTTCACCGGACAGTTGAAACCATGTCGGGACGGATGGTCCTCGGTGAGGTGAAATCCGAGTTGTCCACGACGATCGTGGCACGTTCCCAGGGTCGTGCAGCATCGAAGTAGAGACGCTGTCCTCCGATGTAGCGGCGCATCGTTGGGTGCTCCGGGTCGGGGTTGCTGCCGTTCCGTACTGCCATTCGTGCCGCGGTTACGGTGAACGGAACGTCCAGGAATACCGATGCATCCCAGTAGGAGGTGACTTCATCGCGGTGCAGGAACATACCTTCTACAACGACCAGCGCATCTAATGGGGCGCGAACGAATTCCGCTTGTTTCATTCGGTCGGTCGCTGAGTCATAGGAAGCCGGCGAGTACCAGCCGTCCCCCTTTGGGCCGAGTGGAGCGAGCAACTGATCCTGTAGGGCCGCGTAGTTGTAGGTATCCTTCCAGAATCCTTCGGGTGAAGTACATCCCTTGGCATGCCTCACGGGCGAGGGGTTCAGAAAGTCGTCGGAGTGGATGACGATCACGGGTCGATTCTGGATCTCGAATGCCAGGTTTGCGGCGAAGGATGTCTTGCCACTGCCGTCCACGCCGTCGACTGCCACTAACCGGCGCCCTGGACCGACGGCGCTGAGAATGTCAGTGGCCAGTAATCGCATGAACTGCTTCATATCGCCATTTTCCTATAAGCGGCCCCTAGCCAGCGTCCGCACGCGGATCCCTTAGCGGAGCGCGCCGCAAAGGTGCGTTTAACGAGACCCGAGAATGACGACAGGCGCCGGCGTGGAACTTTGGCCGGGATAAGGACCACTAAGGGTTAGAGGGCGTCGAGCCAGTACCGGCGCTTTCCGCCTCGGCTGTCCTCGTAAATGCCGCCGTTCTTTTCGATCGTCGCCCGCGAGCCGGCGTTATCCTCGTCGCACGTAACCAAGACCCGGGAGATTCCCAGCTCCCGGGCCATTGGCAGGGCATCACTCAACGCCTTGGCGGCGTAACCGCGCCGACGCGCAGACGGCCGCACGCTGTATCCGATGTGTCCACCTTCGTTGAGGAGGAAGTCGTTCAGCTCATGTCGGATGGCCAGAGAGCCAAGGAAAGTGTCGCCGTCCACAATCCACAAATACGTGCACGGCACATATCCGGGCTTCCGCGGGCTCTCCGTCAATGCGTCGTTGACGAGTGCGTCCACGAAGCGCCGGAATGAAGCAGCATCTCTGAGATCCTCAAGCGACCAGTCTTCACCGCCGCCACCGTCCCGGTGGGCTCCATCAAATTCGGCGGACCCCTCCAACCAGGAAGAGTGATAACTCGTGTTCGGAGTGATAAGGGTAGCCATCACACGATCGTATTCGAACGCTTGGCTTTCAGCCCGCACCTGCATCCGGACCTTGCGCCCGCAAGCCGATCCCTCACCGGACATCTCTCACTCGTCCTTCTCAGCTTCAGCATGACTGTGCAATGAGGGGCTCGGCCCGCCCGTCTGCTCCGGCTAGGAGGGGATGATCGAGGCCTCTTCCACGGATAGGAGCCGGGCGTAGTTCAAGCACATGCTGAGGCTTTCGTTTGCAGGGACACGGGCACCGTTCAGGGAAACCGACACACCCTCGGACAGAGGCGAACTATCGGGAAGAACCAGCGACTCACCATCGAATTTTGTGCCTTCTGGAAAAACCAATGTGTAGTCATCACCGTCTTCGGCGCGGACGATAAAGCAACCAGCTCCGTCATTGCCGAGGCGTCCGGTGAGCTGTGCTTTTTCTCTCGGAGCGGACGACGGGCCAGAATGAACCACGGCCTTTTTGCCGCCATCACTGAGAAGTAACTCGGTTGGCAACTCCTGCTTCACCGAAGGAGAGACGCTGACAGTGGGAGATTCTTGGGCTGCCGCGGCGCAGGAGGCCAAGGAGAGAGCAATGACGCTCAAAGCGCCGAAGGAAAGTGCGTTCTTCATTTCTGTCCCCAATCAGAATTGTTGTGTTGCCTTAGCCTAAAGCTGTGGCGGAAACCGGGCATCAACTCGACTCTTACTGAAACGAAATTGGTACCAGGTTGTCTGTTGGAACATCTCTTCCGGTGTGATGCTGGGACGAGCAGCCAGTTGGAGCTTGAGGTCAGACGGTCAGCTTCTGCCTAGCGGACGCGAGCCTGGGCAGCGACGACGACCTCTAGCCACAGCCGCCCTGTAGAGGATCCCCTATCGGTCGGCCGCATCCTCGGCGCGGGTGAGAACCTTTTGCGCATCGGTAGGCTAAGCCCATGTCATTGGGGGACGCGGGACAGCCGCAGGCAGTTCGGTCACGCAGAGTGGTCCTTGATGCGTATGCGCTCATCAAGGGCTGGCTCATCGCCACCACGCTCTGGGTGGGCGTGCTGCTGGTCCTGGTCGCAGCGGTCTATGGCGTGCCCGCCGCGCAGGATGGAGCCGACGGCTACGTGTGGGGCCTTTTGGGCATGGCGATTCTGTATCGCTTCGGAGTTTCCCTGGTAGTCGCGGCGCCACTGGCCTGGATGCTGGCCTATCTTTTGCGTCCGGTCCAGAATCAATGGGTCCACATCGGAGCCTTTTTCGCGGTGCCCACCATATTGTTCTGGCTGCTGGGAAGCGTCCTGGGCCTCGGCTGGCAACCCTGGCTACTGATCCCATGGGCCACCGTTGGTGCAGCGGCAGCCATCGGCCGTTGGGCAATCCGTAAAGACGTCAGTGCCTCGAATTCTGCAGCTAACCCGGCCTGAGCGTCCGCTGCACGACCCTTTACGGGACCGATCCGACCTAGGATCGAATCCATGCAATCGATTAGGAATATTGCCGTCGGGCTGCCTGTCCGCGATGGTCACGTCTTCGTGTCGGAAGGATCTGACTCGATAAGGCGCGAAGACTTTTACAGAGCCATTGGGGGTGGCATCGAGTTCGGGGAGCGGGCCGAGGCGGCCCTGCGACGGGAATTTGAAGAAGAACTTGGGGTGTCTCTGGAAACCGTGCAGCTGCTCGGTGTCCTAGAGAACATATTTGAGTACGAGCAGCTGGCCGGCCACGAAATTGTGCATGTCTTCGCCGTCGCTTCCAAGGATCTCGATCTCATCCCGATCGATGCCGAGCTCCACGTTCTTGATGAGGGCAGTCCTGCTGGCTGGAAGCGCCTCAGCAATATCGACCGACCGCTCTATCCCGCCGGCGCGCTGCAAATGGTCCTGAACCAGGCTCTGACTACCCTGTGACTAAAGCTGTGCGACTGACTCTGTCGCGACGAATGGGACTGCCCCGATTCTTGTTCACGCCTTGAACTAGCCCGTCTTTTGGCGAACGCGCCCGGTCAAGGATCCTCCACCGGGCATCTTGGCTTGTCCCAGACGCAAGAAGCACTCGGGACGGCGTCCGATAGCCGAACGTCCAGCGGGACGCCCACGGATGCTGCTGAAGAATGGGACGCACGGCGACTATTGTTCGCCCATGAGTTGCGAGGAAATCGAGAGTGTGCGTCCGATATTCCTCCAAGACCCAGTTGAGGTGGAGGGGGCCCGGCGGGATATGAGGAAGTATCGCGCGATTGGTCGACAAGGAGGTGTTGAACCTAACGCCCTGAGTCCATTGTCGGCTTGAGGCGTCGCCACCCGCCGGCGCGGTTATGTGTGATGACGGCACGAAACATCGCCAGCATGGCCGGCCTGTTGATCGTGTCGCCGCGGTAGATCTGGACGCTCTTAGCGGTGGCATTGCCTTGCCCCTGGTTGATGATACCGTGCGGGTCCGGCACCGTGGGGTCGTAAATGAAAACGTTGACATGGTCTTTCGCGGCAAGCAGGGCGCAGATGTTGCCTTCGAGCACGAAGTAGGGCTGCACGGACCGCTTGATGGTCTCCTCGACCTCGGGATCAGCTTCGTGGATTGCCGACCGCACCTGGCCGCAGATCGCTTGCTGCCACTCGGGCAACTGATCGATGTACTCATCGACGCGGGAGTCGAGGCGCCCGCTGCCCATCAGGCCGCGACCGGGACTTCGACCTGGACGGCGAGGACCTGCCCGGTGGGGGTGCGGAAGTCGTTAGGCCATGCCGCGGTGACGATGTAGAGCGTAGTGCCGTCGACTCCACCCAGCGCGCACGCGAAACAGCCCCGATCGGCATCGATAGTCTGCAGCACCTCCCCGCCTTCGCGCACCCGCACACAATGCCGGTTGCCGACGTCTGCGGCCCACACCGCGCCTTCTGCGTCCAGACAAATCCCGTCAGGATGGTCGTCCGGCAGGTCAGCCCACACGCGCCGGTTCGACAGGGCGCCGTCGTCGCCGATGCTGAACGCGGTCAGTCGGTTCCCGTATGACTCGGCGACGATCAGCGTCGCGTCATCGGGGGTGACCGCCATCCCGTTCGGGAACGCAAGGTCCTCGGCGACTGCGCGTGCGGTTCCGTCCGGGGCGACCACTGCCAGTATTCCCGGAGCGAACTCCCCTCCGGGGAAGTCGAAGCCGATACAGCCGACGAATGCGTTGCCCCGGCTGTCGACTGCGATGTCGTTCCACGGATGCGGGTCCAGGCTCCCCAGCTCGGCGTGGGTGACCAGAGTGCCGTCCGGCTCCCGGCGTAAGAGTCGATCGCCGGAGACCAGCAGCAATCGACTGTCCGGCAGCCAGTCGATGCAGCACGGGATCGAGGTAGTACGCTCGACAACCTCGCGGGTGCCGTCAACGTCCAGTGTGATCAGCTCGTGTGCGGCCCAGTCGGCTACCCACAGCTTCCCGTCGTGCCATCGCGGCGACTCGCCGAGGATGAGCCCGTCTGCGATCACCTTCAAAGTCACGATCGCCGCCGCCCGGGGAACGCCTTACCTTCAGACACGGGCACGCCTGGACGACGGCCCTCAGCGTACGAGCGGTAGAAGGCCGCAGCGAGGCGGAGCGTCCCGCCCAAGCCGGTCAGCCACGACCTCATTTCGCCTGGGCCCTCGGTCAGGACGCCGTCTGCGTTGCTCATCCAATCAGAGTGGCACCGCCAACCTAACTGCACAAGGGGCGATGGAGCAGAAACCTCCCGACCACCGGTGACCCTGACATTCTTGTCGAGACCGTCCCGTTGAACGGTCGATCACCGTGCCGCGGACGACCGCCGCCACGTTCCGCGCAGGTGCTGGCTCGGCCCATGTACGTAAGACCCGCACGGTGACATGCACGGTGACGGGGGGATTACTGCAACCATGTTTGTTATGACTGGAATGAAGATCGGCTATGCCCGTGTCTCGACAAACGATCAGGACCTGACCGCCCAACGAAACGCTCTCCTGGCCCTTGGTGTTGAAGAGAAGCAGATGTTCGTCGATCACGGACTGACGGGAGCTAACCGTGTGCGCCCTGGACTCCGTGAAGCGATGGCGGCATGCCGAGCCGGCGATACGCTCGTGGTGACCAAGCTGGACCGTTTGGCGCGGTCCCTTTCCGATGCCCGGGATATAGCCGATGAGCTGACGGCCAAAGGCGTAGTCCTCAGTCTCGGCGGCAGCACCCACGATCCGACTGATCCGGTAGGCCGCCTGCTGTTCAACGTTCTGGGAATGGTGGCCGAGTTTGAGGCGGATCTGATCCGGATGCGCACCCGCGAGGGCATGGCAGTCGCAAAAGCGAAGGGCCGACTGAAAGGCAAGCAGCCGAAATTGTCCAAGACGCAGCGGAAGCATCTTCTGACGCTGCACGATGCCGGCGAGCATACTCAGGCAGAACTGGCCGAACTGTTCCGGGTATCACGGACGACTGTGTACCGCGAGCTCCAAAGGCGCACCATCTGAAGACCGATGCGGCGCCAGCAGCAAGCCCGTGCTGCACGCGAGAGCAACACAACCCAGCCTAGAAACCACGCGCTGCGTGAAGACTCCGATTTCCGGGCCTCGCTCAGCTGACGCCCAGGTCTACTGCACGGACCTCGCTTCGCTCGGGCTGTAGAAGCGTTTTTCTGTTTTTGCTGCTGTCCTGTGGATCGTACGTGCCCGCTCCACCGGCTCAACCGTCCTGCGGACGGCAGCGCACCGGGTGCCTTGTGTCGGCGCTTCGCTGATTTCCTCCCACAACCCATCCTCTGCTTGCCCTCCGGGTTGCCCCGGCTCCGTCGGGCACAGCTACGCGCTGCTCCGCCAGCAGGCAAAAACAACCCGGGGGAGAGGGGACGCTGGCCGGTCACCTAAGCCGCCCCACCCGCCGGATCCTCAGCAAAGGACGAGAGAAACCATGAACGATCGCATTGCACGCGCAGCCCTGACCCGACTCTTCGAACCCGGCGACCGTGTCGGTCGGGCCCTCGTGGGCAGGCTCGGCGCGTACGCCGCGCTCAGGGTTGTCACCGGCGCGCAGCCCGTTCACGCCCTTTCGGATGCCACGGTCGAAGAACTGTCAGAAGCGTTGAGACGGTGGGCTCCGCGGGTTCCGGAGGTTGACCCGGAGAAGGACCTGGCCACCATCGAACGCCTGGGCGGCGGGTTCCTCATCCCAGGAGATGAGCGCTGGCCGGAGGGCTTGGACGATCTGCCCGACGCCCCGTACGGGCTTTGGTACCGGGGCAACATTGACAAAGGCATCCCAGCGCCTTCGAAGTGTGTGGCCCTGACCGGATCCCGGGACTCCACCAGCTACGGCGCCGCCGTGACAGGAGACATGGCATACGGGCTGGCCCAACGTGGAATATGCGTGATCTCAGGGCTGGCCTACGGCATCGATGCGCACGCGCACCGGGCCGCCCTCGCCGGAAGCCAGGGAGACGGACCGGCAACCCTCGCGGTACTGGCCGGCGGCCTTGACCGGGACTACCCGTCCGGTAACGCTGACCTCGCGGCCGCGATCCGCGGCAACGGCCTGACCCTCTCAGAGCTCCCGCCCGGTTCCGCCCCGACCCGGCACAGGTTCCTGCAGCGAAACCGCATCATCGCCGCCCTCGCCGGGGTGACCTGTGTCGTGGAAGCCCGATGGCGCTCAGGGGCGCTGAACACCGCCCACCACGCCGAAACCATTGCCCGACATGTCGCGGCCGTCCCCGGGAGCGTGCACAGCGCCAACTCCGCAGGATGCCACCGGCTCCTCAAAGAAGGCTCAGCCGTGCTGGTCTCCGACGCGGCCGAACTGGCCGAACTGCTCGCCGGCTGACTCCTTTCAGGTGGCCGTCCCGTTGCCGGGGCGGTCACCGGTGGCGGTCCGCCGTCGTGGCCGGCTTTCGCTGTGGGTCGGCGGCGGACCGCCATCCGCACACGAAGTGCCGGGCGACCGGGGGCGCGCGGCCGCCGATTGCCAGGGGAGCCGTAAGAAGACCCGGGGTGCTGATGGAAGGGTTCGCCGGGCTCACCCAGGAAAAGGGCGTCCGCTGGCGCGGCCGACTGTGGGTCCCGTGCCGGCTCCGCAGGGCTCCGCCGCCTCTGGCCCTGTTCTGTCTACGACGTTTTGGCTGCTGTCCTGTCGGATTGTACGTGTCCGCTCCGGCCTGTCTAGCCCCTCCTTCGTCGCTGATTTCCTTACAAAGATTTCCGCCCCTTGCCCTGCGGGTAGACAAGCCTCCGTCGGCCACAGCTCCGCAAGCTTCGCCAGCAGCCAAAACAACGGGGGGAGAGGGGAAGCTGGCCGGTCACCTAAGCCGCCCCGCCCACCTAATCCTCAGCAAAGGACTTTGAACATGAACGACGCAATCCGCATCTCCAGCCCCGCCGATATCCTCGGTTTCATCCCGCACACCCTCGGGTTCGTACCGCGGGAATCCTTTGTGTTCCTGACCATGCGGGGCGAGACCCTCGGCGCGACACTCCGCGTCGATGCCCCCGCCGCAGCCGAACCCTCCGGGTTCGCCCAGTCCATGGTGGAGTACCTGGCACTGGACACGCAGGCCACGGCGGTGCTGCTGGCCATCTACACAGCCAGCACCCCGCCGCCCGGGCAGCCCCGCCCCTTCCACGACCACGTCGAGGCCGTCATTGAGGCGTTAGAGGTTGCGGGTACCCCGCTGCAGGACGCGTGGCTAGTCACCCCGTCGCACTGGCAAAACCTGCTGTGCGACAGCGACGCCGGGTGCTGCCCACCCGAATCGCTGGAATCCATCACCGACGGCCAACTGAACGCAGAGCTGGTGTTCCGCGGCAGCAGCTACCAAAAGACACCCGGCACCAGCTACGCACCGTTCGCAGGCCCGGCAGACAGGGAGGAACAGATCCGCCACGCGCTCCCGGGAGTGCTCGGCGCCGAGCTGAATCCCGGACGGGAACTGTGGGCAGAGGCCCTGACCCGGGACGGCTGGACGGACCCGGCAACGGCGGTGGAGCTGCTGGCATGCTTCCAGCGCCCGGACCTGCGCGACGCCTTGTTCTGCAACGTGATCGACCCGGAACGGCCCGACGCCGAGGACAGCGGGAATCTGCTCGTGGGGGAGGGGATCGCCCCGGACTGGGACCGCGTGGACCGGGCCCAGGACACCGCCCGGGACCTCATCGACGCCGCGCCGGAAGGCTACCGGGCGCCCCTGCTGACTTTGATCGGCTGGCTGGCGTACCTCAAAGGTCAGTCGTCGGTAGCCGGAGACCACTTTGGGCTTGCTCTGGCTGATACATCGGGTTACCGGCTCGCGGCACTGATGGACCAGCTGGTGAGTCGGGGAACCATCGCCCCGGTCGCGAAGAACCAGGCAACGGCCTACAAGCGGCACCACTAAATGCAACGGGGGCCGGGCCGGGAAAACGGTCCGGCCCCTGCGTGCGGTGGCGGCCTCCCCCGCATGCGCTCCTCCGGCCGCCGATGGCGCGACAGTGGTGGCAATCAGGTATGGCGTGGCCGGCAAGTGGGAGCCTGCAAAAGAGGCCGCAGCCGCACGGAGTCGAAGCGCTTAGGCCACGGGTTCTGTCTCCCGGGCCTTATCCAGTTCATATGAACGCAACCCGTGCTTCACGCTGAGGCGAATGATCCAATACAGCGCGACTGCAGCTAGGACCACCGGCCCAGCGACCCAGACTACGCTGATGACTATCGAAAGCATCTCCAATGTATTTCCCCCAAATGTGAGTCTTTGTGCAAAGCCTCTCACGGCGGGTGTCTCTAGGAACATCTCCTCCGGGCCGCCGACCACGCTGCCGCGGGCGCAGCGCCACACGCAGTAAACGGCTGAACGCCCGGGCTACAGTGGAAGAGGACACGATCCACTAAGAGCCTAGGGGCCAGCAAATGAGCCACGAGTACATCCTGACGGACGAAGATGCAGCGCCTGCCGGTGCCACCCATGCCCAGGACGTTCTTGAGCTCTCGATGTTGACCATGCCGCAGCCAGGCGCCCCCATCGTTGATGTCTCCTGGGAGAAATCCCCGCTGGATCTGTAAGTTTCCTGCAGCGATGACGCTGCAGCACCGAGTTTCCTTTTGCTGAGGGAAAACTGAGGCCGGCCCCGTGGGGCCGGCCTCAGCCCTTTAAACGCTGAAAAGGGCCTCGCTTCGCTCGGGCTATAGAAGCGCTTTTTCTGTTTTGGCTACTGTCCTGACGGATTGTACGTGTCCGCTCCGGCCCGTATAGCCACTCCTCCGTCGGGGCCCGCGGGGCAGGAAATGTCCCTGCGGCGCTCCTGCGTCGCTGATTTCCTCCGGGAATTTCCGCCCCTTGCCCTGCGGGTAGACAGGCCTCCGTCGGCCACAGCTCCGCAAGCTTCGCCAGCAGCCAAAACAACGGGGGGAGAGGGGAAGCTGGCCGGTCACCAAAGCCGCCCCGCCATGGTCCGCGCCAGCACCCGATTCCACCCGCTTGACAGACATAGAAGCGTCGGGGGAGAGGGGAAGCTGGCCGGTCACCTGAGCCGCCCCACCCACCGGAAATCCTCTGCAAAAGGAGCAACACCATGAACGCAATCGCAACCAAGACCGTGACCACCAAGGACACCGGGGAAACCATCGACGGCGTGACCGTGCTGGGCGATTACCACGAGAACGGCGGCTACGACTGGATGGAACTCATCGGCGAACACGGCTGGGCCGTCATCCCCAGCTGGGGCAGTGACGGCTGGGACCTTGGCAACTGGCCCTACGTGATGGTCGCCGCGACCCGGACCGCTGACAGCATCGGGAACCTGTTCGGCGTCGCCACCTACTGCGAGGGAGACGTGAGCTGCACGTTCTACCGGACCAAGGCCCGCCAATGGGACGCGATCAGCGAACAGGCGTTCTTCCACTGGAGGAACGGACAGGCCCACGGCCCGGACGACCTGCCCGAAGCCGCCGCCGAGCTGCCCAGCCGCTACCGCATGCCGTACATGGCCAACGTCGCCTAAACCTGTTTGAGGACTTGCCGGGCGGAACCACCGCCCGGCAAGGTATGAGGTGTACTACTGATGTGAGACACAGTTTGAAAGGATTGTGCCCATGTCTTCC